>JAPLMG010000219.1 GCA_026387165.1 Candidatus Omnitrophota bacterium | reverse complement strand
GTATGACAAGTTTTATATCCTGGGCTTTTAACCCCAGAGGATTCGTGGCGCCCAGCGCGGCATCGGCCATGATCTTTACCGCATGTTTAAATAATTCCGTACCATTCATCTTGATGAAATGCAGCTTCGCGTCAACGCTCTCTTTCGTAGCCGGTATGCGCGAGCCGCCGGCAGGAAGCATAATAAGGTCCCCCTTATTTCCATCGGCTCCCAGGGAGATCGAAAGTATGCCGCCTTCCTCGACCGGGCCCAATACGGCGGCTCCCGCGCCGTCTCCGAAGAGCACGCATGTCGCGCGGTCACTCCAATCGGTTATGGCGGACAATTTTTCCGCGGCTATCACAAGAGCGTGCTTGTATGTTCCGAGCGATATAAATTGGCTGGCGATCGCCAAACCATAGATGAAGCCCGAACATGCCACGCTTACGTCGAACGCGGGAATCGTCCTGGCCCCAAGCTTCGCCTGGACCTAACACGCGGTCGCGTGAAAGAACATGTCGGGAGTTATGGTGGCCACTATTATAAGATCAATATCCTCAGGCCTCAGGTTCGCGTCTTTAAGAGCATATTTCGCGGCATTGACTGCCATATCGCTCGTGGCTTCATCGCTGCGCGCTATCCTTCTTTCTTTTATGCCGGTGCGCGTAACTATCCACTCATCCGTTGTATCCACCATCTTCTCGAGTTCCGCGTTGGTCAGCACATTATCCGGCAGATACATTCCTAAGCCGATTATCCCTGTTTTTTTAGACTCACACATTTTAATTTTTCCTTACTCTATACTCTACACACAACACTCAATACTAATTTAATAGCTCTCCAATTCTTCTATGATATGTTTATTGATGTCCTGTTTTACAAATTCCGCCGCCTGCCTTATCGCGTTCTTTATGGCTTTCGGAGTAGATGAGCCATGGGCTATGATGCATATTCCGTCTACGCCTAGTAACGGCGCGCCCCCATGCTCCGAATAGTCTATTTTTCTTTTAACTTCATGAAATGCGGAGCCCGATAGTATGGCACCAAGCGTCGCGATAAAATTGGACTTTATCTCTTGTTTCAGCAATAGCATGATGTTGCTCGCGAGGCTTTCGGATATTTTTAATACTATGTTCCCGACAAATCCATCGCACAATATAATATCCGTTGTGCCTTTATAAACATCGCGCCCTTCGATATTGCCCAGGAAATTCAGTTTTGATTCGATGAGAAGCGTGTGCGTCTCTTTAACGAAATCCGTCCCCTTGGTCTCTTCTTCCCCTACGCTAAGCAGCCCAACCGTAGGATTGGATTTACCCAAAATAAACCTTGAAAAAGCATCCGCCATGATACCATACTGCAGAAGATGAATTGGTTTTGCGGCTATATTGGCTCCCACATCTATCATCAACGACGAGCCGCTCAAAGTAGGTATGACGATCGCTATGCCCGGCCTTTCGATGCCCGGCAGCAGCCTCAATGAAAGCGCCGCGGCACAAACTACGGCTCCCGTATTCCCGGCGCTGACAAACGCATCCGCCTGGCCCTTCTTTAATAGATCAAGGCCCACGACAATAGAAGAATCCCTCTTTCGCCTGACCGATATGGCGGCCTGCTCTCCCATGCCTATAACTTCGGATGCGTGTTTAAATATGATCTTGGGAGATGAAAAATTATGCTTCTCCATCTCTTTTTTAATGCGCGTCTCATCTCCGACAAGAATAATTTCGTGATCAAATTCCTGCGCTGCCTGTATAGCCCCTTCAACCTCAACCATGGGAGCATTATCACCGCCCATCGCATCCAGTACGATCTTCATATCACCCTCTCGCTTTCCCGAAACATAGCTTTATAGTAATCTGAGTATTCTAAAAGGTATGTTTCGGGATCCCAATAGACACCTTTTAAAAACGTGTATATAAATATAAAGATGTCTATCGGGACTTCTTCTCTTTTACTTTGATTATGACTACGGGCTTGCCCTTATAGTATCCGCAAAACGGACATACTCTGTGAGGCTGAACAGATTTTTTGCAATTCGAACATATTGACAGGTTCGAAGCGTATAACTTGATATTAGCCGACCTTCTCTAATCGCGTCTCGATTTCGAATGTTTCCTCTTTGGCAGTGCCATTAAATCCTCCTCGTTGTATCAAACCACGTCACCAGTAAAAGCTTTTACGTGTGACTTTGTGACGTTGTGACTTTTTATTATTTCGTTAGTGGCTCCCAGCTTCTCGACTATATGTTTATTTACGTCTTGCCTAATAAATTCACCCGCAACCTTTACAGCGTTCTTTATAGCTTTAGGGTTTGATGACCCGTGGCATATTATGCAATTGCCGTCGATACCCAAAAGTGGGGCGCCGCCGTATTCAGAATAGTCCGTTTTTATTTTTAACTCTTTAAATGCTTTGGCCGCCATCGCCGCGCCAAGTGTCGCGATTATACTCGATTTTATCCCTTTCTTAAGAAGCTGCATTAGCGTAGACGCGACACTCTCCGATACTTTAAGAATAACGTTTCCGACGAATCCATCGCACAGAATGATGTCGACGTCTCCGGAGTAGATAGCTCCGCCTTCTATATTTCCGATAAAATTGAGCCCTGATTCACTAAGCAGCGCATGCGCCTCTTTGATGAAGCCTGTCCCTTTCGTATCTTCCTCACCCACGTTCAGAAGACCGACTTTGGGATTGGACTGCCGGAATATATATTTGCAGTATGCATCAGCCATAATACCGTATTGCAGGAGATGGATAGGCTTGGGATCAATATTTGCGCCCACATCCATGATAATCGCCTGTCCCGAAAGCGTAGGTAGGGGTGATGCTATACCCGGACGTTCTATGCCCGGAAGCAACCTCAGTGAAAGCGTCGCAGCGCATACAACAGCGCCAGTGTTGCCTGCACTGATGAACCCATCCGCCTCTCTTCTCTTTAAAAGATCGATCCCTAATACCATGGAAGAGCGGCGCTTTTTCCTTACGGAAATAGCCGCAGGTTCATGCATCTCTATTCTTTCCGGCGCATGAAACACAGCTATCTTGTCAGAATGGTATTTATGCTTCGCCAATGCCGCTTTAACGAGCGCCTCATCACCGACAAGCACTAAATCGTAACCAAATTCTTCTACAGCCTGTATAGCACCCGCGACCTCTACTGCCGGCGCCATATCGCTGCCCATAGCATCAATTACTATCTTCATACCGACCCTTCTTTTATTATTTCGTAAGTATCTCTTGCGATCAACAACTCCTCGTTTGCGGGTATCACAAGGAACTTCGCTCTTTTATTGACCACGCTCTTCAGGTCCTTCTTTATCCTGCTGACCAACCAGGGATTATGCTCTCCTATCCCTGCCGTAAAGACCACGGCGTCTAAGCCCTTCATCGCCGCCTGATACGCGCCGATATACTTCTCGATCCTGTATATGAAGATATCTATGGCCAATTTCGCGCGCGCGGACGCTTTGACGCTCTTGCTTTTTGACGCCTTCAGCAGGTCGCGCATATCATTGCTTACACCCGATATGCCCAGAAGTCCGCTCTTCTTATTCAGAAGATCGCTTATATGCCGGGGTGACAGGCCTTCTCTCTCCATCAGATAGAAGACTACCGCCGGGTCGAGATCTCCGGAACGCGTCCCCATCAGAAGCCCTTCGAGAGGCGTAAATCCCATGGTCGTATCGATAGACTCGCCTCTATCAACGGCTGCCATGCTGCAGCCGTTACCCAGATGACAGGTAATGATCTTCAGGCGCTCAAGGGGCCTATTTAATTCCCCGGCCGCGGCTTTGGCCACCCATCTGTGGCTCGTTCCGTGAAAGCCGTATTTCCTTACACCATACTTCTCATAATATTTGTAGGGCAGGCCGTACAGAAAAGCTTTCTCGGGCATCGTCTGATGGAACGACGTATCGAAGACGGCCACCTGTGGTATGCCCTTCAGTATATCGAGACACGCCCTTATCCCTGAAAGCGACGGCGGATTATGCAGAGGAGCGAGCTCGGCATATTTCTCTATCGACTTTATAACACTGTTGGTTATCAGCGTCGACGCTTTAAATTCTTCACCGCCATGGACCACCCTGTGGCCTATGCCGCCTATCTCGTCCTTCGATCTTATCGCTCCCGTTCTTTTGTCCGTAAGGGCGCCTGCTATCAGAGCTATTGCCTCGTAATGGTTCTCGCAGTGTCCGGGCTGTCCGATGCGCTCTATCAATCCCTTTGCCAATGGTTCGACTTTGTGGTTCGACAGGCTCACCATTGGCGATGAGCAGCGTCGATGGTTTCGACTTGGCTCACCATCGACCCTGAGCTTGCCGAAGGGTCGGAGCGCCAAAGAACGGCGCTTTGCCAGATCGAACAACTGATACTTAGCGGATGAGCTTCCGCAGTTTATGACTAATATTAGCATCTTTGGATTTAAACCCTTACAGCCGTGACCGCAACCGCGTCGACGATATCTTCCGCGCTGCATCCCCTCGACAGGTCGCTCGCCGGCTTTCTGAACCCCTGAAGGAGCGGGCCTACGGCCCTCGCGTTGGCAAGCCTCTGCGTCAGTTTATACGAAATATTTCCCGAGTCCAGATTCGGGAATATCAATACATTGGCTTTCCCTGCCACAGGATTATCGCCGCATTTTATCTTTGCGATTTCCGGCACTATCGCGCTATCCGCCTGGAACTCTCCGTC
>JAPLMG010000164.1 GCA_026387165.1 Candidatus Omnitrophota bacterium | reverse complement strand
CTGCGTCAGTTTATACGAAATATTTCCCGAGTCCAGATTCGGGAATATCAATACATTGGCTTTCCCTGCCACAGGATTATCGCCGCATTTTATCTTTGCGATTTCCGGCACTATCGCGCTATCCGCCTGGAACTCTCCGTCGATTAACAAGTCGGGCGCTATCTCTTTGGCCCGCGCGACCGCTTCTCTCATCTTGTCCACCAGCTCTCCTTCGGCGCTGCCCTTGCTGGAATAGCTTAAGAAAGCTACCGCGGGGCGCTTGCCCACAAGTTTCTGAAAAAGCATTGCGGAAGAGACCGCTATGCCGGCCAACTGCCTGGCATTCGGCGAAGGATTAACGCCGCAATCCGCAAATATAAATACGCCTTTTTCTCCGTAAACGCAATCCGGCACTTCCATCAGGAACGCTCCGGAGACAACGCCTATCTCCCTGTCTATGCTTAAGCACCTTAATGCCGCGCGTATAACGTCCGGCGTAGTGTGGGAGGCACCCGCGACAAATCCATCGGCGGCCTCTTCCTTCACAAGCATGGCGCCAAACGTCAGGTAGTCGGTCAGTACGGTCTTACGCGCCTCTTCGGGGGTTATACCTTTTAGCTTACGTATCTCGTAATATTCGGAAGCCATTCTGTCAATATCTTTATAGCTCTTCGGATCGATCACCTCGATATATGAAGCGTTTTTGGATTTGACGCTCTTTCTCACTGAATCGCCTCCCACAACCACGAGATTAGCGATCTTGTTATCCAAAATACATTCTACCGCTTCCATCGTCCTGGCGTCTTCGCTCTCGGGCAGGACGATCCTCTTCAAATTCTTCTTTGCGCGTTCTCTTATCTGATCAAGAATGCTCACGTTTTCCTCCGTAAAAACTACGTCAATTTATTTTTCAGTAACACCTGAACTTTTTTCGGGATGAAATTTTTTACATCGGCGCCGAGCTTCGCGGCCTCTTTCATCAGTTTGCTAGAAATATAAGAGTAGGATTCATTGGGCATCATGAATATGGTCTCGATATCTTCCGACAGCTTTCTGTTCGTCAGAGCCATCTGGAATTCTGATTCGAAGTCCGATATCATGCGTAAACCCCGGATCATGACCCGCGAGCCCTTGCTCTTAACATAATCCACAACGAGGCCGTCGAAATCGTCCACGATGACGTTCTTTAAAGGCCTTACCGAATCCTTAAGCATGGAGACCCTCTCTTCAACGCTGAATAGGGGGTTCTTATCTTCATTGTGAGCGACGGCCACTACGACCTTATCGTATATCCTGGCGGCTCTTTTGATTATGTCGATATGCCCGTACGTGACAGGATCAAATGTTCCGGGGTATACAGCTATTCTGGATCTCTTCACAAGGTTCTTCTTAAGATTGTGATTACCGTGTCGCCGTATCGTCTCTCATCTACAAAAACAAGGCGCTCAAGCTCCGCTACCTCGAGCGCGTCTTTCTTAAAATGTTCCACCATGACTAAGCCAACGGGCGCTACTATATCATAGGAGTCTACATTTATCAAGCACTTTTTAGCCATATTCCTGTAATAAGGCGGATCCATGAAGACAATATCAAACTTACCAAATTCCGGGGCCGGGGCCCGGAATTTTTCCGGTATAGTCAGCGCGCTTCCTTTTATTATGGTGTACTTTGATTCAGATATGCCCAGCGATTCGAGGTTAGAGCGTATCGTCTGGCAGCAGCGGAAGTTATTATCAACAAAAGTCACGCTCACGGCTCCTCTCGATATCGCTTCTATGCCGAACGCGCCCGAGCCGGCAAATAGCTCAAGAACCTTCTTGCCGGTGATATCGCCCAATATGTTAAACAGGGCCTCTCTGACCTTATCCTGCGTAGGCCGCATATGGACGCCACTGGGCATCGCTATCGACCGGCTCTTATACTCTCCGCCTATTATCCTCATATATCACGACTCCATCTGTCATTGAGGCTGTGTCATAATGGGTAAATTCCGTCATTGCGAGGCCTGAGCGAAGCGAAGGCCGAAGCAATCTCCGACGGAGAGATTGCTTCGTCGGCACTTCGTACCTCCTCGCAATGACGAAAAACACGAATTGTGACACAGTCTGAATGACAACCCTAACCCACCCTTACCAATTCTAATCCTCCCCTGAATCTTTCATATAAACTCTTCTTCAATAATTGATGCCGTTCCTCTAAAAGACTCGGATCCTTTTCGATGAGCGTGAACGCCTCAATTCTCGCAAGCTCCATTATACCAAAATCTTTGGCCAGATTTCCGAATCTTATTTCGGGAAGGCCGTGCTGCC
>JAPLMG010000250.1 GCA_026387165.1 Candidatus Omnitrophota bacterium | reverse complement strand
ATGACCGCCTATGCAAAAAATCTTATGCCTTCTTCATCCACGGCATCATGTTTCTCAAGGACTGCCCGACCTTCTCTATCGGATGCTCATCGCCTTTTTTCATAAGGGCGGTCCAGTTCAGCCTGCCGGTCTCGTTCTCTTTGATCCATTCACGGGCGAATTTGCCGCTCTTTATCTCTTTCAGCATCTTCTGCATCGCTTTCCGCGTCTTCTCGGTGATGATTCTGGGGCCGCGCGTGATATCGCCGTAACAAGCCGTATTGGAAACGCCGCGCCTCATGCCGCTGATACCTCTCTCCTGGATCAGATCGGTAATAAGTTTCAACTCGTGCAGAACTTCAAAATAAGCAATCTCGGACTGATATCCGGCCGCCACAAGCGTATCGAATCCTGCCATGATAAGCTCGCTGACGCCACCGCAGAGAACCGCCTGCTCTCCGAATAGATCCGTCTCAGTCTCCTCTTCGAATGTCGTCTCAATAACGCCGGCCCTCGTGCCGCCTATACCCTTGGCGTACGCGAGCGCCATCTTCATGGCATTGCCGGACGCATCCTGATGGATAGCCACTAAGCAGGGAACACCCTTGCCTTCTTCATACATCTTTCTCACCAATGCGCCCGGGCCCTTCGGAGCTATCATAACAACATCTATCTTCTTCGAAGGCTTTATCTGTTTAAATCTTATATTGAAACCGTGCGAGAATATCAGCACCTTGCCTTTGGTCATATTTTCTGATATGTCATTCTTGTAAACTTTCGATTGCACATGATCCTCGGTCAGTATCTGAACGAGATCTGCCGCTTTCGAAGCTTCTTTGGCTGAAACAGGATTAAAACCATCCGCTTTAGCCTGTTCGAAATTCTTCGTCCCGGCAAGCTCGCTCACGATAACATCAATCCCTGAACCCCTCAAATTTAAACTCTGCCCGCGGCCCTGGATACCGTATCCGATAACCGCGATCTTTTTTCCCTTCAGGATATTCAGATCGGCATCGTTGTCATAATAGATCTTTGCCATTGTTTCTCCTCCTTTTAGCGTTGTCAGTGATTTGGTGATTAAACAATCAGTAGACACGTTTGTAATTAAGTGATTAAGTTCTCCTAATCACCGCCGTCTTATTAAACTTCCGAATCACTTAGTCACTTAATAACCCTTGCCTACATCATCGCACTCTACTCATTGACTTCCGGCTTGCCCTCAGCCTTCATACTCTTCTCACCCGTTCCGAGCGCTATCCTCCCGGTCCTGACCACCTCGACTATCCCGAAGGGCCTCAAAAGCTCGATCAACCCGTTTATCTTATTCGAATCGCCGGCAGCTTCTACGCTTACCGAATTTGACAGCGCACTTACCACTTTGCCGCCCACAGATTCGACTGCCTCCAGCACGCCGTCGCGGTTCTTCGCGTTGACGGCCACTTTTATCAACATGAGCTCCCTGTCGACAAATTCACCTTCTTTAAAATCGACGACCTTGATGACGTCGATCAGCTTATTCAGCTGCTTCTTTATCTGTTCAAGCGTCTTATCGTCGCCTTCCGAAATTATCGTCATTCTG
>JAPLMG010000025.1 GCA_026387165.1 Candidatus Omnitrophota bacterium | reverse complement strand
CTTGAGGCGTTTAAGATAGGTCTTGTAGTGGAAGGGATAAGCTTTCATGTGGGAAGCCAGTGTAACAATTTTGAGAACTACATGCAGGCGATCCAGCTTGCTTCATCGATATTGAAAGAGGCCGAGTCGCGCGGGCATAAGATCAATATCCTCGATATCGGCGGCGGCTTTCCTGTGAAATATAACAACAAAGTGAAATCCTTCAAGACTCTCGCGAGAAAATTGAACACCGAGATAGACCGGTTATTCCCGAAGACGATGGAGATACTCGCCGAGCCCGGCCGCTTCATGGTGGCCAACGCGGCGACTCTAGTTACAAAGATAATAGGAAAAGCGGTCCGTGACGGCAAGACATGTTATTACTTAGACGATGGGGTCTATCACACGTTTTCAGGGATCGTATTCGATCATTGTGTCTATCCGTTAAAGGCATTTAAGGATGGCCAGACCAAGGTATGCTCCGTATTCGGGCCCACGTGCGACGCGTTCGACACTATATCCGTAGCCGAGGAACTTCCGGATCTTGAGATAAGCGACTATCTCTACGCCGAGAACATCGGCGCATACTCTATATCCTCAAGCACCTATTTCAACGGCTTTCCCCCGGCCAAAGTGGTCCATATAAACAAGTAGGGCACACTTAAGTGTGCCCTACACTATGAACTATCAACTATTAACTATGAACTAACTTGTTCCTGCGAAGCCCTGCCTCAATTTGTGCATTGGAGGGCGAAGTAGAATTACGCGGCGATGAGGAAGTTCTTCATCAACCGGATCTCCTGCCCTATTCTTTCCACCAGGCTGATAGGCCTCGCCAGTAACCGCGCGAACCTGTCTATCAGGTCTTCTACCGCGAGACTATTCAGGCGCTCATCCGGCATACCTAATTCTTTCATCACAGCGTCTATACTGGCGGCATCGTCGCCGAAACAGCTCTTCAGCATATCGCGCAAAAATGCCCCTACCGCGGTATCGCCCTCGCGGAATAAGCTCGCCAGTATCGCTATATTCATGAGTTTCGCCTGATGAGCAGTCTTCTCTTCGGATCTCATACCTTCATATTCTTTAAAAAACGACACGCTCAGGAGCTTTAACGATCTGAAGCTGTCGAGAATATCTCTGTCTCCTCTTTGTAAGGCATACGCCAGCGCGCTTGCCAGGGCGTTTTTGTTTATCGCCTCCGTAAGCACTATCCTCTTTACGCCCGGAACCGGTTTTTCTTTAAGAAGATCTAGCAGATGTTTCTCATCACTGAACTCGCGAAGCCTTACTGTCTCTTTATTCTGCTTCTTGCCTATATCTTTTAACGCATCCTTCATCATTTTCGTCAATCCGAAGCTTTGCGGGACATATATCTCTATATGACTATCGTTCAGAAGCGCGACTGTCCTGTATATGTTATTAAGCTCGGTCATCGAAAGCGTCTCTGAGTCGGGCCCATAACCGCGGCCTGACTGTACCGCATAGTCGAGGATCCTTATGAGAGGGTGATCTTTCGTCGCTTCTACATTAGCCGCGTGCTGTTTGCGAAGAGCCGCTTCAGCTCTCAATCCCTCGGCCTGATCATCCGGATTCACCGGCGCAATATCCTGCTCAGGCGTTTTAGAAACGTCTCCGTCAGCGCCCTGGGCACCCGTCTTCTCTCTGTTAGCTTTCATTAGCCTTCTCAACCCTTTGGCCTGGTCCTGCGGCTCTGTCGCTGGAGCTTCGAATTCTTCCGGGCTTCCGCCTGGCTCAAGGCCCTCGGGAGTAGTAAAATCGCCTTCTTTTCGCGCGAGTTCCCTCGTCGCGGCTCTAAGTTGTTCCGTAAGGATCGGTATCATCCCCTCCAGCTCTCCCTGCGACTTCACAAGCTCCCGCCTGCGCTTTTGATCGGCAACACCCTGCAATTCTTGGGTCATCGAGCGGCTTGCCGACTCGGCATCAGTTATCAATCGTTCTAATTCCCGAATGCTCTCTCTAAGCTCTTGAGGCGACAACGCAAGAGACCACGCAGTCAAATTCTGCCGATTCATCGAATCTGCGCGACTCACCGGGATTTTTAATGCCTCTTCAGGTTGCTCAGTAACAGTAATACGAGGTCCTTCAGGTAAGGCATACTTCACAGGGACACTGAATGCCCCTGCGGACGACTCCTCGAACTGTCCTTTCACAGGAATATATGGACGTCTGGGGGCCAACTTATCAAGCCATCCTTCCGGCGTTATGAGAAATTTTCTGCTGTCAGGGGCACCTTTACGGCCTTCTTCGCCCGCGCCCGCTTCGGGCTTTGTCCGCATGCCGCCTTTTGCCGGCTTGGCCTGTTTATCCGCCGCCGGGCTTGCTCCGCACTTACTAACCCGACACCACACACCTTCTCTTTCCTCGAAACCTAATTTCTTCAGTGAAGACATCAAAGCATCTTTGGGAAGATTTTCATTATTATATCTTTTATCGATCATCCTGAGGCTCATCCCCGAATTTGGATTCACCGCAAACGATTTATCAATTCTGTTCTCAAACGTTTTCACTTTTTCAGGATCAACCGTAACAGCGTTATCGTTTTCCGTCCCCATGTTTTTATCCTTCTCGATGATAATCCCGGAGGCTCGAAGTAAAATTTCTTTCTCTTCGGGTGTTACTTTATCATGCTCCGTGACAAAGCTATATATGCGCTTCATTAATGTTAAAGTGCCTGTTTGTAAATTTTCTATTCTCTGCGCGAACAATCGGATCTCATCATATCCGAGACGCAAACTTATTTTGCCGGATAGCTCAACGCTTTCATCCTCAGAAACACCGCTCCCTCTCAACATGATGTAGATTACCATTTTTGCTCCGTCGCGCGCTATATCGAGTAAATCCTGCTCTGAAAATTCTCGTTTACCTTCTTCGAGCCAACATAAAATTACAGAATGTTTTACGTCCAATTCTTCGGGGGCAAACGGCTGGATACCAACACCTACATCATAGCCCTTATTCACCAATTCCATA
>JAPLMG010000222.1 GCA_026387165.1 Candidatus Omnitrophota bacterium | reverse complement strand
CGGGTGGCCCAGGACTATCGGAGCCGCCCCTTCAGCCTGGAATCCGAGCATCTTGGGTAATTTTTTCGATATCTTTGCTTGCCTATACTCTTTGTATCCTTTCCAATAAGCGGTGATATTACCGGCATTGCCTACCGGTATTGCATGATAATCCGGCGCGTCCTTCAATGAGTCGCATATTTCAAAAGAGCCGGTCTTCTGCCCTTCTATCCTGTAAGGATTTAACGAATTGACCAAAGTGATAGGATGTTTTTCGGTTATCTCTCTTACGAGTTCGAGAGCTTCATCAAAGTTTCCTTTTACGGCGATTACCTTGGCTCCGTGAATGAGCGCTTGGGACAGCTTACCTAAAGCGATGGCTCCTTCCGGTATAAGGACGACGCACTTAATGCCTGCCTTTGCCGTGTATGCCGCGGCCGAAGCCGACGTGTTCCCGGTCGAGGCGCACATCACAACCTTTGAGCCTTCTTCCACGGCCTTTGATATGGCCATGGTCATGCCCCGATCCTTGAAAGATCCGGTAGGATTCAATCCCTCGCATTTAAGATAGACCTCTGCACCGTCGCCTATCATACTGCTTATGTGACAAGCGTATATTAAAGGCGTGTTGCCTTCATTTAAACTTATTACGGGAGTCTTCGCCGAAACCGGAAGATACTTACCGTACTCTCTTATCAAACCCTTCCACATATCAGCCTTCAATCCTGATCTTGACGGTCTTCTTCTTTATGGCGCTTAAACCGTCTATCTCTTTCAGTGCCTTCGCCATATCGAGCTCCAGCGCTTCGTGAGTCATCATCACTATCGGCACTATGCCGGAACCCTTCTTCTCTTTTTGCGTAACGCTCGCTATGCTTATATTGTGCTTACCAAGTATCCCGGATATCTTCGCCAATACGCCCGGCTTATCTATCGCCGAGAACCTCATATAAAACCTGGTCTTGATATCCGATATATTTTTTATATTTTTAACATCTTTCCGGAATAGAATGGATCCGGTGACCTTGCCGCAGCAAGAGATCTGCTGCGCTATGCCTATGATATCGCTCACCACGGCGCTTGAAGTCGCAAGCGCGCCGGCCCCCTGGCCGTAAAAGAGGTTCTCTCCGATGAGATCGCCCTTGACAAATATAGCGTTATATACACCGCCGACATTTGCCAGCAGGTGGCTCTTCGGGATCATCGTCGGATGGACCCTGAGCTCTACCGAATCCCCTGACCTCTTCGCTATCGCAAGAAGTTTAACGGCATAATCGAGCTCCCCTGCATATTGTATGTCGCCGGACTCTATCTCTGTAATTCCTTCGGTATAAATGTCGGAAGGCTTGGCCGACAGACCAAACGCCAAAAGCGCCAGGATGCTCAACTTATGGCTCGAATCCATCCCGCTTATGTCAAGATACGGATCCGGTTCGGCATAGCCCTTGTCCTGGGCTATCTTTAACGCATCTTTGAAACTTACGGGTTCCTCGGCCATCTTGGTCAATATAAAATTGCTCGTCCCGTTCACGATCCCGTAAACAAGATCGAACCTGTTAGCGATGAATCCTTCCTTAAGCGACTTTATGATAGGGATGCCGCCTCCGACGCTTGCCTCAAAAGCGACATTAAGAGCCAGCTCATTCGCCAGGCTGAATATTTCATTGCCGCTATCTGCGAGAAGCGCTTTATTGGCGGTCACGACATGCTTTCCGCTTCTCAGGGCCTCCAGTATTACGTCCTTCGCGGGACGTATACCTCCCATGAGCTCGACTACAATATGTATTTTGGAGTCATACAGAACCTTACTGAGAGACTTAGTCAGGATAGACTTGCTGACCGCGACAGGACGCTTCGACTTCATGTCCTTATCGCATATCCGGACGATATTTACATCGACGCCGCTCTTCTCTTTTAAAAATGCCCTCTTCGAACGGAGCGCTTTTACAACACCGCTCCCTATTCTTCCAAAACCTATCAGGCCTATATTTATCTTTTTCACTACGCACCTCTGGTTTATATTAAGTACAAGGGAAAAATTTTGCCGCGGTCGGGTCTGCTTCGCATTTAACTGTTATTATACAGTATGCTTCGTAGGACCTTCCGACCTGTTCCAATCCCTACGAAGCTCAAGAACGAAAGTTCTTGAGCGAAGTAGGATGGTCGGGACGGGCGGATTTTCCCGCCACACCACTTTTACGACCCGGGGCGGGACCCCGCCTCACCGCTATACAACTGTCATGGCGGGGGAACCGTCAACTCCTCTTTCCCCTATTCGTTGCGGCAAAAATTTGCTATGGTCGGGTCTACTTCGCATTTAACTGTTATTATACAGTATGCTTCGTAGGACCTTCCGACCTGTTCCAATCCCTACGAAGCTCAAGAACGAAAGTTCTTGAGCGAAGTAGGATGGTCGGGGGGACCAGATTTGAACTGGCGACCCCTTGCACCCCAAGCAAGTGCTCTAGCCGGGCTGAGCCACCCCCCGCAGATGCAAATTTTTTACCCATACCGCTTCTTCGCTTTCTCTATAGCTATTTCTTTTTAATAAAAACCTTCTTCTCTGGGCGAGCGAGTCATCAGGTCGTGGACCCCTTCTTTTGGATCCTTGCCCTCGTAGAGCACCTTATATATCTCGCCTATTATCGGCATCTCCACCTTGTGCTTCTTCGCCAATTCATACGCCGATTCCGTCGTCGCTACGCCCTCCACCACCATCTCGGTCTCTTTCAGAGCCTCTTTCAAAGACTTTCCTTTACCAATCTCCTCTCCAAGGTGATGATTCCTGCTATACTTGCTTATGCAGGTCGTGGTGAGATCACCAAGGCCGCTCAATCCGTAAAAAGTATCTTTCTTCGCTCCCATAGCGACTCCAAGGCGCGCCATTTCGATCAGGCCGCGGGTAAGCATGGCTGCCTTGGCGTTTGTGCCGAAACCGAGGGCGTCACAGATGCCCGCCGCGATGGCTATGATATTCTTCAGTGACCCTCCCATTTCCACTCCGATGATATCACTATTCGAGTAAACTCTAAAACGGTCCGTTATGAA
Organism: Candidatus Omnitrophota bacterium; assembly: GCA_026387165.1. Classification (GTDB taxonomy): domain Bacteria; phylum Omnitrophota; class Gorgyraeia; order 2-01-FULL-45-10; family 2-01-FULL-45-10; genus 2-01-FULL-45-10. Next base: position 1,090 of record JAPLMG010000222.1, on the reverse strand, counting down.
TACGTCCTGAATCTCTTTCGCGAGCGACAAACTGTCCGAAGACGCCACCAATGTCGTAGGGCTTCCCTGCGCCACTTCATGCGCGATCGTGGGGCCCGACAGGACACATATCTCTATCTTACCGAGAAGCTCACGAGCTATCTCTGACATGCGCTTAAGAGTCTTGTTTTCGATACCTTTGGTGACGCTCACGAATACCTTGCCGGACAATTTATATGGCGTGAGCCTTGTCAAGACGCTCCTCATATACTGAGAAGGAACTGCCAATACGATTATCTCATTACCCTCGATCGCTTCATTCAAGGATGATGTTATACTGACTTCGTGAGGTATCTTGACCCCGGCCAAAAATTTTGCGTTAACCCTTTTAGCCTTAATAGTTTCCACATATTCCGGAAAGGCGCCCCAGAGCGTGACGTTATGCTTTTTGCCGGAAAGCAGTATCGCCAGGGTCGTGCCCCACCCTCCGTCGCCTATAATCGAGATATTCTTCACATTCGGCATGATAAGCTCACTAATATATCATACACGGCGCGTTTTAGTCAATCCATTCGACGCGGCCCACGTTCAGACAATGGCCTTGAAGCCGAAGGGTCGAAGGGTCAAATCCCTTCAACCGCATCGCTCTTCACCCAAGCCAGTTTGCCATCAAGCCTTCTTATGCGCCTCCAGCCGGACCTGGTCTTGAGCACAAGCACCTCCTGCCCCTCTTTCAGCGTAAAATAGTTATTAGACTTATCAATAGGCTCGTATTTACACTCGGCTTCCTTGGCAACCACTACACCATGGCTAAGTATCTCCTCATCATAATACCTGATGCCGAACGCTCCGAGCGTCAATAAGAACCCTATAAGTACAGGATAAAACAGGATGGTCATCCGGCGCTTAAAAACCGGGTTGATAATGCCCATCAAAAGCATTGTTATTAGTGTGAGATATAAAGCGATCAATATGATCGATATGGTATTGAGACTATACTCCCTGAACGGGAACTTGAAGAGCCATGCCGTCCTGTTCTGAGGTAGAGCCTGAAGAGCCGAATCCTCAGTCAGCGATTCGGCGTAGGCGAGATTTGATTTGAGGTCGCTGT
>JAPLMG010000189.1 GCA_026387165.1 Candidatus Omnitrophota bacterium | reverse complement strand
TGTCTTAGCGTATCTTAAGACTAAATATACGGATAAAGGGCTAATATTTGATTGCACTGGCCCCTGGCCGCCTTATAATTTCTGTAAAAGGATACACAATGGATAATCCGATAAAAACCCTGCAGGATAAGAAAAGCTATTTAGATCTTCGTAAGCAGGAAAGGGTCACGCTTTTGGAGATCCTGGATAGGGCGTTAGAAAAGGGCGTGGTCATATCCGGAGATATAGTTATTTCCGTGGCTGATGTGGACCTTGTATACTTAGGATTAAAGGTTCTGCTCAGCTCAGTAGAGACAATGGAACGCTTGAGAGGGGCACCGTTATCAGGCGCAGCTGAGGAACCGACTTAAGGAATCGAAGGATGAGACTATATGCCTACGCCATAATCGATTCTAATAGTGGGATGGACGAACCCTTAAAAGGGTTAGGGGAGGGCTCTGTCTATAATATCTCTTATCGCGATATCGGAATAGTGGTTAGCGATCTCGAAGCTCAAGTTCAAATCAAAACCAAAGAATCTATTTTAAAACATGAGGAAGTTGTGGAACGATTAATGGATAGATTCACCGTTCTGCCGATGAGATTATATACGATTTTTAGCGGAAAAGAAGAGATGCTCTTAAAGGTAAAAGATCATTATGAGGACTTCGTAGAGAACTTAGATAGGGTTCGCGATAAGTGCGAATTTGGCATAAAGGTCATTTGGGCGGGCGATATCATAAAAGAGAGAATAATCAATGCCCATAAGAATGAAAGCCCTGCGCATCTTGTGCAGTCAGGGACGAAGTTCATGAATGAGAAGTTCGAAAAGTACAAGATAGACAGGGAGTTTGAAGAAGAGGCTGATAAATGTATCGCTATCGTAGACGGTTTCTTTAGTAAATTCATATCCGAGAAGAGGCTCGAAAAACTGAAAACCGACAATCTGCTTTTAAGCGCCTCCTATCTGGTTGATAAAGAAAAGAGAGATGATTTTAAAAAGGCGTTTGAGGAATTACGCGGCTCCGGGGGGGATCTCAAGTATCTGCTTAGCGGCCCGTGGCCTCCGTATAATTTCATCGTCTTAAGCCATCCCGGGGACGGGAAGCTTGGCGACGGCCTGGATATGGTTGAAACCATATTGCAACACAAAGATCCGGAATAAAAAGATGAGAAATAACTATGAGTAAAACGATCGAGACAGATTCTCTCGAGATCTTCGCGAACGAGATGGAGAAGGTTAAGGACGCGCTGCCTAAAAAGATCGAGGCAAATCCCGAAAATGCGGAGAAGGGATTGGCAAAGCTGGTTCTTACTCTTATAGAGCTGATCCGGAAGTTAATGGAAAAACAGGCAATGAGAAGGGTAGAGGCAGGCTCTCTAACTGATGAGGAAATAGAGAGGGTCGGTGAGACATTGATGAAATTAGAGAATAAGATGAAGGAATTGAAAGAGATTTTCGGCCTTAAGGACGAAGAGTTAAACCTTAATTTAGGCCCTCTGGGAGATCTGATGTGAGAAGAGAAAATATGCATAAAGAAGATGCCAAGATAAATTGTCCTACGTTTCAAAAACAAGAGACGGTAGCAAAAGATATTACAAATAAGATCAATGCGATCGAAGGAGTAATAGGAAAGGCGGTTTTTGCCGAAGAGTTGCGAAAAGAAATGGATGTGCTGCTTTCCTGCCAAGACTATAAAAATACAAGCCTTGATTGTAAAAATTGTCATTTTATAGCGAACCTGCGCAGGAAGACAACGGATTTAATTGTGAAAGCGAAAAAACTAGCATAAAACGAAAGGAGAATAAGTTATGGCTACCCCAAAGATGATGCTTGCTACTGAAGCTACTAATCTCGCGGATATCTTAGAACGGGTATTGGATAAAGGAATCGTAATCGCCGGGGATATAAGGATTCAACTTGCCGATGTTGACCTTCTCAATATCAAGATACGGCTTCTGGTTGCTTCCGTTGACAAGGCGATGGAGATGGGTATAAACTGGTGGCAGCAGGATTCTTATTTATCGACAAAAGCCAAAGAAACTGAGATAGAAAAAGAAAATGTAGCGCTCAAGAAACGACTAGAACGCCTTGAAGAAAAAATTAAGGCGAAATAGCTTATTCCACATTTCATTATGAGAACACTGATTTATGTCCCGGTTATTCATACAAGCGCTGACCTCGGGTCATTAGCAAAAGATGTGACTAATAGAGGTATCGCGGATCTGGGAGAAGATGTTTGGGAGAAACACAAGGCAACAGTTGAAAAGTTTTGGGATTGTCTTTCAGACTATTTCAATTCCATAGATGTATCGGGGATGAAAATATATCAGGATGGAATGGTCGCGGATGGCGAGGTAGGACAGAGAATAGTCGAAGAAGGCGCAAAATCAGGAAGCAGAAATTACGAATTGGTCGCCAGGCTCCTAAAAAAAGGAGCCATTTTAGTTAAGACGGAGGATTTCAAGCTTGTCAAGGAGGAACGGGATAGATTAATTGCTATAACGCAGCCTAAATCAATCACACATAAATTAATCGCGTTCATAAAGTATAAATTAACTAAAGATAGGCTTTTAAATAAGAGGGATAAATCTATCGCGAAAAGGATAGATGAGTCCCTAATCCAGGATGAAATAGGTATTATCTTTATCGGCGCCTATCACAATATCAGAAAGCAACTTCCGAGAGGCATTCGTATTAGTGAGATAAAAGATACGCGGAAAGTAAAAGAATATCAGATGTTACTGCCCTTTTGTCATAAAAATAAGGAACGATTTGACGAATTAACCAAATACCTTATTTCAACGGTAGACGAACCCTTCTACCGGATAGAAAAATAGATAATATGGGAGATTGAAGATGGATCTATTTGAAGAAATAAAACAAGTTGTTAGTGAACAATTGGGGGTGAAGTCCGAAGAGATAAAACCCACGGCTTCATTTAGAGATGATTTAGGAGCGGATTCTTTAGACGCCGTTGAATTGATAATGGCTCTCGAAGAAAAATTCGGCATAGAAATTCCAGACGCAGATGCTGAGGCAATGTTAACAATAAATGACGCGATTAATTATATAGAAAACAAGATAAATGAGCCTCAAAATATTGAGGAAAATGAAGGGGTGAATTAAAAATGGAAGGATATTGCGTGAAATGTAAAGCAAAGAAAGAGATAAAGGATGCGAAAGAGGTTACTATGAAGAACGGCCGAAAGGCGATGAAAGGTAAGTGCCCTGACTGCGGCACTGGGATGTTTAGGATATTAGGTAAGTAATATATTTTATGATGGTAGAAAAAACAGAATTTCAAGATAAAACACTTATATGCAGAGATTGCTCAAAGGAGTTTTTATTTACTGCAAGAGACCAGGAATTTTTCGTTACAAAGAAATTTCATACACCGACTAGATGTAAAGAGTGCAGAATAAAAAGAAAGAACATGAATGCAGGCCCTAACCTAAGTCCACAGCGGGAACTGTATGAAATTACCTGCGGGAAATGTGGGGGGAAGGATAAAGTTCCATTTAAGCCGGTAGAGGGAAGAGTGCTTTATTGCAAAGCATGCTATAAGTCTATAAAATGACAGATATCGTATCCGGACGCTATGGATGCCAAAGACTTCGGTACATGCTGCACGAGTTGTCAGTTATATTGGACATGCGAGACCAAATGGTGTCGCGGTGAAAAAGGGGAGAAGAATGTCTGTTGTAAATCGTGCGATTCTCATGATGATTGTCTGATGGGGCATCTTAGAAGAGTAGTTTTATTAAAGAGAGAGTTGGGCCAAAGGTAAATATAAATGGAAGAACAAAAAGGACTTTTAGAAAAAGAA
>JAPLMG010000300.1 GCA_026387165.1 Candidatus Omnitrophota bacterium | reverse complement strand
GGTAACGGATACGGGGGTCTTTAGCCTTATATACTTTCTTCTCTCGACAAGCCTGTCCCTCATCTTCATAGCAATAGGAATGATAGCATATATCTAAATCTCAGTCAATATATTCATATGTCCGATTAGTAAACTATGCGCTCAAATAAAACAGGGCTATTCGCGTTACGCAAATAGCCCTGCATGAGCAAAAAGCACTTTTTATTTACCAGCCCCCGTTGAAGGCTCAGTGAGTGGATCGGGTTTCACCGGGCTCTTCCCGTAATCAGGAATGGCGAAAGTAACTAAATCGACTATCCCTGAGATCGTTCTCGGAAAAGCTTTCTTGAACCCCTGCCATAATCCTACCGTAAGGCCCAACGCCGCATTTTTGGTATCTACCGTAGTTTCGCATACGGACACCGGTATATCGGTCCAGCCAACGAGAAGGTTCTTTGCACCCCTCTCCGCCTTAGCCATAGGCCCTGATACCGTATGTGTATCGTAGCTGGTCTCAGCGTACGATAAACCCATTACCGAAATCACAAATAAAATTATAATTGCCGCACAAAATAACTTTTTCAATTTATTCACCCCCTCTTTCTCGTTATTCATGTGAGTATATCATAACTTTTCCGCAAAGTCAAATCTTTCTGCTTCGCCCTTCAACTTGTAGCAGATGGTAGGGTCCGCCTTCGCCAAGGCTTCGGCGAGATTTCTTCGAAGCTTTAGCGAAGAAGAACTACGCGGGAATGAATTCCTACGAAGCCATTCTGCTTCGCCCTTCAACTGTCAATAGCCGGTGGGGCTTCGCAGGAATGGTTCCTGCGAAGCGCTACCGTCGTTGGATACTTGAAGCGCGAAGTAGAACCATACCCGAGTTTTACTCGTTGATTGGCGAAGTAGAATCTATTTTCGGCAAGGTCTTATCGAGCCATTCTTTTATGGTTGAGAGCACGCTTTCGTCCACAGAATAACGCATCCTGCATAGGCCGTCCGTAACTATTTTTCCGAAAAAATGCCCTAAATATCCGTAATATATCAACTTATGGTTAATATTACCGCTATCCTCCAGCGCCTTATCGAGCGTCGATGCGGCTTTGGCGGGAACGAATTCATCTTCTTTACCGTGCAGTATCAGTACGGGGACTTCCACTTTTCTTATGATGTCTATAGAGTTGGCCTCCAGATCCTCCCTAAGTTTTTTTAAGAAACATCTGGTACTCAGGAGGGATACCCAATCCCCCTTGGCCTTCTTTACCGTTTCTACGGTTTCCATACGGGATTTCATAACCAGCTTAAGGTATTGATCGTCCCATTTTAATTTTTTTGCCATCTCATTGAGATTGTCGAAGCTGATATCCGTTTCGCCTCCCAGTGATATCATGGGAGACATCAGTATAAGCGCGTATATGTTTTTTTTGTCCGACGCAAGTTTTGAGGCAAAGAACGCTCCCTCGCCGTGTCCTATAACGGCCACCCTGCTGACATCTATCTCTTTTCTTTGCAATAGATAATCCATGGCGGCAGAGCTGTCTTCGTACTGTTCGCCGCTGGTGGCCGATAATGCTGTGCCGCCCGATGATCCTATGCCTCGCCCGTCAAACCTTAATACAACAAACCCTTCCTCACCCAACCGGCCTGCCAATTGAGTGAATAACCCCTGATCCTCGCGATCCGAGCCGTTCGTCCGGCCTAATAACAGTACGGCGGGAAGCAGCTCTCTCTTCTTCGGAATAGTGAGAGTTCCTTCAAGAACCGTCTTTTTACTATTGAACTTTACGGCTTGCTCATCGTAAAGACCATTCTTGATAGCAGGCTTATTCACCTCATTAACCTTTTTTAAAGAATTCGTCCTGGTTATCTTAAGTTTTAGGTCCGGAAACTCTATCTTTACAATGCTTCTGGCGGACTTTGTCACCCAGAGCATTCCCTGAGGAGAGTTCCTTATCCTTATAAGAAGACACTCTGCCTTTATCTTTCTCGATCCCACTTTGATATACTCGCTTCCTGTTGATGTCAGAGTGAGAAGCCTTTTCATGGGGGGCAGAAGAGTCGAAAAAATTGTTAAAACGTCGAAGGCCTGCGATCTTCCAAGTTTGAAGTCGTACCTTTCCAATATAGGGAGATATGTTACCGGAGAGCCTTCTTCAAATACAAGAGCCTCCTCTTTTACGCCGAGGCCCGTCAGGTATGCGAACTCCGATTCCGAAGTTGCTACAAACGATATGTTTTTACCGGAACTCTCCAGGTATACCGTGTCCTGAGCTCCGCCGCAGGCGCTCTCTTTCAGATAACTTATGAGGCCGCCAAATCTATCCAGAGTTATTCGTCCTCTCGTCTCCGTAAAGAGCAGCCCGAAAGGTTCGGAATCCACCGACTTGTATATAACGTTATCATCGGTTATATACTTGTCTATCTTTATGTTCCCCGTATCGTGCCCGTCAAAGCTTACCGTATAAAAGAATACTTTATGCTTTTCCCTGTCGAGATACAGCAGCGATCCGGTAAAGAGAAAGACGCTTAAAGTAAGTATCGCGAATACCGCAAGATATATTTTTTTCATTTATAGCAGGTCTAATGATATGACTTCGAAGGTCAGCTTGCCGGACCATCTTCCGAATGACTTTGTCGGTTTTTCGCCCTCCCTGAGCTCTACAAATATCTCGGTCGGGCAGCTTGTTATGATCTTCTTGAATTTTAACGTCTGCCCCGGCTTCAGGGCATCTATCGGATGCGCGTAGCTGTAAAGGCGGGATATCGGAACATGAGTAAAGACGGCGCTGCCCAACGCCGGTTCCTGCGGATGGGCCGTAAGCTCGTATATCGAGGCGCTGTCCCTGTCCAGGAAGCTTAGTTTTAATACTAAATTTACGATCTCCCTCGACCCCTTATTGGTTACCGCGCCCTCTATTATGGGTTTTCCCTTAAGCGCTCCGGTATTTTCAATTCTTGCGTCAAGGCCGAATATATCCAAGTGCTTAGAATAGACCCTGGCTTTCGTTTTTTCCAAAAGTTCCTGGTAGACCCTGCCAAATTCCCTGTTCTTGAATTCGAGATAAACGAAATACCCGACGAGCGTCATGATTAATACCAGGGCTATGACGACGCTCGATACCAGGCCGACTATCAGGCTCTTTCTCTTTATTATCATGCTTTCTTTTTTGCCCCTTTTGCGCCTCTGTATATATCCCTTATGATGCCGAATATACGGGCGTATTCTCCGGACTTGTAATCGGGGTAAGTCCATGGCCAGAAGTTGAAACGCTTGTTCTTGTAATGCAGCGTGACCTCCGCGAATATGCCGTTTCCTATGTGAACTCTATGCGAATAATCCTTTGTGGATAAGAGGACCAGCTTTGCCATGTCCAGATAGCCCGGGTCGATATTGACGGCTCTTTTTCCGTCGATACAGAATCTCTTTTCGATATCGTTGGTCTCGAGCTTTACTTTCGCTATTGTTTCCAGCCGCACAAGCCTTTTGAAGCTGAGGAATTTTCTCTTCAGGCCGCCGCCCATCTCCTTATCATAGTAATCGGTATAGGCAAAATCTATTACATCGCTTTTAAAATCTATCTTATTCTTAAGCCTCTTCTCAAGCCGGTAACCTATCTTATCGAGCAAGGCCTCATCGTTCGATATGAGCCCGGCGATAAGCTTAACTTTCTTGAGGGGGTATATCTTGCCCATGCGCGCACTTTTCGCTATCCCTTAGATTCGAGATGGGTTAAATATTCCGAAAGATGGATTCCTGCAGGCTCTTTGATCGCGATGAATTTTAAACCGCTGAAGAAAAATCTCTTGCCGGAAGGATCTTTCTTGTCGGCGTCGTTGGTCCAGACGACCTCCGCCTCCACTTCGATCGTCCGCCTCTTTTCGGGAATATACACTTTCAGGCCCATCACGGCGCCTTTCGGCAGTTTTTCATCGAGAAGCAGCTTCACTCCTCCCTTAGACAGATCGACGGTTCTGCCGTTTTTGAGATGAGGCCTCTTCTGCACGCCGTATTCCACCTCGAAGTCCTTATTGAACCGCTCGTGCGAGCGCCTCTCTTCTCCGCCCCAGCACTCCTCAACCTTGGCGCGGGGTATCGCTTTTTTTGTCGCTATTCTTTCGTGGCCCCAAAGCATCATCAATGTGATGGATAGCAGAACAAGAAAAATCATTCCGACTATTAAGAACATCTACTCTGGGCTCTTTCTTTTTATGTAGCCGGCTATGATCTCTTTGTTTTTTTCGGAAAGATCCTCGAAGAATATGGCTACATCATAGTGTTTTATAACCCCGTCTATTGTAACGGGGTGCTGCCGTACTACTACGCCGTCAACTTCGAGATCTTTTAAAGTGCTTTCCTTGGCCGGATCGGGCATCATCAGCATAAGCTTTACCCTGGACATGAGAGGAAGCTCTTTGTCTAACTTACAATAGACGCCGGAAGAGCTTATATTCATGGTATGTGTTATGGAATCAAAATCGTCGAGTCTTAATTTAAGGGATAGGCCCTCGTCCTTTACGCGCGGAAACTTCCTTCTCTCCTGAGACACCATACCTCGATCTCCCGTTATACGGTTCTTAACTTGTAGTCGGTCTCGCCCAGTCCCATGCTGGCCGCGTACCTTAACTGCACTGTCCAGTCTATTTCAGGGTGCTCCTGCCTGAATATATCCTTACCTCTTAAGCCGTTCAGGATCTCGGCAGACGCTGCATCGATGCTGACAAGGTCGTTTGACGCAAGTATCCCGATATCCTCTACGATCCTCGGCTCGTCCTTGGCCAGGCAGTCGCAGTCTTTCGTGATATTTGTCAAAAAATTTATGCAGCCTATTCTTCTATCTACCGCTTCAACCGCACCGCAGGCATATTCTACCATCTTCTCCTGTAAATTTGCAAGTGTTTCGCTCCATTTAGCGTTCAAAGCTTCGGTTTTGCATACGACGACGCATTCGCCGCACCCCATACAGCTCGCCTCGTCTATTTTTGCCTTGCCCCTGGAAAGCGTTATAGCGCCCGCGGGACAATTTGAGACGCAGAGCCCGCATCCAGAGCACTCTGTGGGGTTGAAATCAGGCACTATGCCGCAATGTTGTTCGAACTTGCCGCGGCGCGAGGCGCATCCCATTCCGAGATTTTTTATAGCCCCCGCAAAGCCGGTCATTATATGGCCTGTTATATGCGTCAGAGCCAACAGGCTGTCGCAGTCAGTTATATCCGAGGCTACCTTAACTTTGGAGAAGCGTTTTTTGTTTATCTCCACGTCAGTATAGTTCCTGCCCCGGAGTCCGTCCGCGATTATGACGGGCACGTTCATATTTTGAAAACCGAAGCCATGACTATAGGCCAGCTTTAGATGATCCACGGCGTTTGTCCTTTTGCTCTGCTTGTACAGGACATTCGTATCGGTGAAAAATATGTTCTCTGTTACGGACCGTAAACGCTCAACAAGCCCTTTAAGCCACTCAGGCCTTATGTGCCCCGCATTCCCTTCCTCTCCGAAGTGTATCTTTATGCCGGTGTAATCGTCTTTTTTTATAAATCCGAGCACTCCGGAGGCGTCGATGAGCGCATTAAGCTTCCGGGCCATGATATTATCCGAATCCCCATTCTTGACCTTGATAATAAATACATCACTCGCCATATTACGCCTCGTTTTCGGTTAAAACTTTTATGCCGTTCCTTTTCAGCAGAGCGGCTAATACGCCGTCTCCATTCTTAAGCGTATTAGAGAATGTTCCGTCGTATATGCGGCCGACGCCGCAGGTAGGGCTGTTCAATTTCAATACAGCCTCTCTTATATCGTATCTCTTCGCCACCCTCAATACCTTGTATGCCCCCGCTATGAGAGGATTTGTGACATCTCTGCCGTTTACGCTTATGGCCTTAGCCTTTCCACCGAGAATATCGTTTCCGTCACCGCCAGAAAGTTCGATATTTTCTCTGGGCACGCCAAGATGAGCGAATACTTCAGGGCATAAAGCTATCGCCGCGCCGCTGTCGACTAGCCTTTTAATTTTGTCGTTGAGGTTATTTTTGCCGCGGAAGGTGCAGTTGACGCCTGCGAGGCAGGCGCTTACCAATAATCTTTTACTCGGCCGAGAATCCATAACGGCCTATTCTTTCGCCGAGCGACCAGTATTCGCCCTGATTGTACACTATCGGCGCGGCCTTGGAATAGTCCACGTTGCCTTCTTTGTCAAGGACGGATCTATCGCGGTGAACCTTAACCACCTCGCCTATGAACATGTCATGAGCGCCAAGGCTCAATATCTTAGTTACTTTACACTCAATGTTTACGGGGCACTCTTTTATCATGGGACTCCTTACTATCGAAGGATCGGCTTT
>JAPLMG010000071.1 GCA_026387165.1 Candidatus Omnitrophota bacterium | reverse complement strand
TTAGAAGAGGTCGGCGCCATATTTAAAGTCACGAGGGAGCGCGTAAGGCAGATCGAGGCAAAGGCTCTCAGAAAACTGCGCCACCCGACACGTTCGAGAAGGCTAAAGAATTTCCTTGCAATGAGTGTTGGCGAATAGAGAACAACAGCCTTTACATGGAATAGCTGATTGAGTATAATATCCGTTTAAAATTTCGTGGGCCTGTCCTCCTTCGCCCTTAAGGCAGTTAGGTGATGGTAGGGCTTCGGAGAGACTAGGCTTCTGACATAAATGGCGTGGGCCTGTAGCTCATCCGCTTTCGCAATCGATGCGGGGGCTACGGGGTGCTTCGGCGAGATTTCGCCAACAAGTTTCAGTAGTATTACTCGTGGGCCTGTAGCTCAGTTTGGTAGCCCGCAAGGCTATAGGCAAGCAGTAGGCACAAAATTTGTATACACAAATTTTGTAGAGCAGGAGACTCATAAACGGAATAGAGCACTTATCATAACTCCTTTAATTCCATCGTATTACGTTGATTCACAAGAAGTTGCGTAAAATTCCATCCTATCTCAATCTATCGGAGTTCCGGTACAATTTAGCTGTCTATTGGGCACAATTTGGGCACATAAAATGGGTGGCCCATTTTTTACTTTCTTTTTTTGCGCGATATTTTTCGATCTTATGTTATAATATCTTTTGTATTGAAAAAGAAGTTTCCGCTTGAGCAAATTGGCGGCGGTGCAAAGTAAATCAATTTGAGCCACTTTTTATAAGAAAGTGGCTGGAGCTGATTGTTTGGCACTAAGGTCGGTTTGGTGTCAAAAGTAACTAATAAGGAAAGCGTTTCTTGATGACCAATTTTTAGCAAAAAGTGGCTGGAACCGATCATGGCAAGGAAGAGGTGTTAAATAATGCATAAAGAATCAGAAACGATAGAATTTAAAAAATCGACCGCGGAACTTAAAGAGGCGGTTATCTCGATTGTCGCCATGCTCAATAAACATGGCCAGGCAGAAGTGTATTTCGGGATTTCGGACAATGGTGCGGTATCAGGGCAGATGGTCGGTCGAAAGACGATCACGGATGTAACGCAGGCGGTCGTGGATAATACGGAGCCGAAGGTCTATCCTAAGGTAGAGACGCGCAAGATCGATGGTAAAGATTGTATTGTCGTAGAAGCCAAGGGAAACAATGGGCCTTACTTTGCGTATGGCCGGGCGTATATGCGCGTTGGGGAGTCAGATAAGGCCATGAGCCCACAGGAACTCGAAGAACGGATTTTGAAGAAGAGGGACTTTCTCTGGGATAAAGAGGTATCTGAAAAGACACTCGCTGACGTCAATGAGGAAGTAGTTAAAGAATTCATGCGTAAGGCAAAAACGGCCAAACGCGTGGATTTCGATTTTGTTAATGTAAAAACGACATTGCATAAACTGCACCTCTTGGAAGGAAATCGTTTATTGCGTGCCGCTGAAGTTTTGTTTTGCGATGACAATCCTCTGGAAGTTCAGGCCGCAATCTTTGCCGGGACGGATAAGCTGACGTTTTTGGATATCAAATCGTTTAAAGGGAACCTCTTTAGTTTGCGTCAACAGGCCGAGGTCTATGTCAACGGCAATATTAAATGGCGGGCAGAAATTAAATCTGGGCCCCGCAAGGAAATTCCTGAAATTCCGGTTGAAGCGATCCGCGAAGCCGTGGGCAATTCTTTATGCCACAGGGATTATTCCAATCCCAAAGGCAATGAGGTGGCGATATTCAAGGATCGCGTTGAAATCTATAATCCCGGACTTTTTCCTAAAGAAATCAATCCGGAGGATTTCTTTACCGGAGATGAAAAGTCGATTTTGCGGAATCCGTTGATTGCCGAGACTATGTATAAGTCCAAGGATATCGAGCGCTGGGGAAGCGGCATCAAGCGTATTCATGATGACTGTATTGCTTTTGGGGTCAAGGTCGAGTTCAAGCGGATTAAGACTGGTTTTGTCGTGGTTTTCTATCGTCCTAAATGGGAGGAAGGTGAAGGGTTGGTAGAAGGGTTGGTAGAAGGGTTGGTAGAAGGGTTGGTAGAAAGTCAACGCAAGATTCTCGACCTCATCAAAAAGAACCCATATGTATCAAAGAAAGAATTATCAGATAAGGTGGGCATAAGTACTACGGCTATAGATAAGAATATTAGCCAGTTGAAGAAAAAAGGGTTGCTTAAGCGTGTCGGTCCCGATAAAGGCGGGCATTGGGAAGTTCAAAAAATATAATGTTTAGAAGTATGGCGCATAAAGTTAAAATATGGCACATAACATGGCACGAATAAAGGGGAATGCTGAAGGGGCATAAAGACGCCATAAACGCGCCAAACGAGCTAGTAGTTGGCGATTGTGGCGATTGGTTGGCGTGTGCGTCTTCAGTCAAGAGCAGACACAAAGGACTCAAAGAGGACATAATAAAGGAATAGGAATGGCGAAAGAAGCGCTAAAATTATGGATGGGGATACCCGCTGATGGTAGAAACAAGATTCTGAACAATGTTTGGTGCCCGAATTGCAAAGGTGCGGCGGCTATGTGCGATTACAGTGTGGACTTTGATCGCGGGCTTGTGGTTCTACGAGGATTTTGTGCTACCTGTGGGCATAAGGTTGCGCGAGCTTTAGAGGGTTGCGGCGAAAGCTCAAAAAAGACGCCAAAGTACACTCTTGAATACTACATTTTTAATATCTGGCTTTATGGCGACGAAAAAGGTACGGATGAAAAGAAGATTATGCGCAAGATACAAATCGCCGGGACAAAAAGTCTTTATAATTTCGCAAAGGTTATAACGCAGGCATTTGGTTTTTATTTTGACCACTGTTTCGGATTCTATGACACCTTAAAAGATCGGAAGAATTGCAAAAAAGCGTTTGAGTTATTTGTGGATCTTGGCGAGGAGCCAACAGAGGGTATGGCAAAAGGTGTTAAGAAGGTAAAAATATCCCAAGCCTTCAAGCATATAGGTGAAAATTTGATCTTTCTTTTCGATTATGGTGACGGTTGGCAATTTAACGTGGGGCTCAAAGAGATACGAAACGCTAAAAAGTGGGATTTAAAACCGATGATATTGGAGAGCATCGGAAAGGCACCGTTACAGTATCCGCCATGTGATGATGAGCTTTAGAATGATGAAACTTGATCGCGTAATGAAGAGTATACAATCCGCGTCGATGGTTCCTTTTAGCAGTGAATTTCCAGATTTGGCCTTGAAAGAGGCGTTGCGTGTAATCGCTAAAAGGAGGAGCGATATACCGGATGGTCAATATTTGCTTTTGGATTCTTATTGCGATGATCCGGATTGCGATTGCCGCAGAGTAATGATAAACGTAATATCAAAAGATGCGCTTAATGATATATTAGCGACTATAAATTATGGATGGGAAAGTGTGGAATTTTATAAAGAATTTATGTATGGCAATGAGAAAGATGCCGAGTATGCCGCAGGCGCGGTTCTGGATATCTTAAATTTCCAGTCTGATTTAGCGCCGGCATTTTTGAGAATATTCGAGCAAGCTTTGACCCAAAGCTACATCGAAACACTTAAGGAGCATTACAAAATGTTTAAGCAGGCTATCAAGGAGAAGCAAACCGTGAGGAATGAGATAAAAAATAAGTATGGCAGAAAAATTGGTAGAAATGATCCCTGTCCATGCGGGAGCGATAAGAAATACAAGAGGTGTTGTGGAAATCCTTCTTGACCGCAATAAAAAAATCTGGTATAGTAAATTCCACTTTCATGGTTTTAAGATATATAAATGGACACAATTTGGGCACAAAAGGATATTTGCTAAAAAATCTTAAAATATTGCAGTGTCACAAGTCTTTGAAAATAAAGAAGTTACATTCGTGGGCCTGTAGCTCATCCGCCTTCGCAATCGATGCGGGGGCTACGGGGTGCTTCGGCGAGATTTCGCCAACAAGTTTCAGTAGTATTACTCGTGGGCCTGTAGCTCAGTTTGGTAGAGCAGGAGACTCATAAACGGTTTAGGCGCTTTTCCATAACCCCTTTAATTTCATCATATTACGTTGATTTGCAAAGAGTTACGTAAAATTCCATCCTATCGCAATCTATCGGAGTTCCGGTGCAATTTAGCTGTCTATTGGGCACAATTTGGGCACAAGAAAAATGAATAAAATAAAATTAGAGAATGTTGACATAGGTTTAGAAAAGAGGCTGAAAGATAAAGAGTTTAAGCGGCTGTATGAACTTGAGCGCGCAAAGGTCTCGTTTGCGCAGAGGATTCCCGCGAAACTTTTGCAGAATTTGGTTTACCGTTCCGGGTATCTTAAGGCGACCATAAAAGAAGGAGTTGCGGCGCTTAAGCCCTATGCGAAAGATCTGGAAGCCATTCATATACGAATCGATTATCCCAATCCATCCACCTGGCGAAAGAAGAAATATTGGCATATTTCAAGAGAAGAAATCTGTTCGCGGCTGGATGAATGGATATTTAAGCATCTTGTCGAACAGAATGAATATGCCGCCTACTTAGAACGATATCGTCCTGTCAAAGCGCGAGGCGAGATTGAGGATATTGATGAACATATTATGAATATGCATTATCGCCCGCAGGCAATAAAGATATTACGCCGTAAGAAATTCTTCAATCTGGCACGCTGGACAAAGAAACGCGTTTGCATGGAATATCACCGACGCTCCAATCTGTATTGGAAAAACGGAAATGAGCACAGGTTTGATTATCGCAATCCTGTTGAAAGTTTTTTTATTCGAAGGAATGGCGATGATAAAGAGGTGATTGGCATTGGTGGCCCCGCGGGTTCCGGCCAGCGCGAGATGTGCACTTTTTTTACCGCGGTGTTTCATATATTGGGTAGAACCGTGCGGATCCCGCACTATTTATTGGAATATAGCGGATTTAACGAATATGAGCATATCGGGTGTAGATACCGCACGGTATTAACATCGGGTTTCGGGAGCAATTTTGATTTAGACAAACGCCTCTACAGGGAAATTCAGAAGAAGGGTTTATATTGGAAATAAGAAAAAATGCATAAGCAGACGACCCCTATTATCCATATTATAGGCTTACCGGGTGCCGGGAAGACGGCATTAGCTCAAAGGTTGAGTAAGATATTAAAAGTGCCGGTGGTGCGTATCGGTTACCATAGAGCGCGTTTTCCACAGACGCCCATCGGCGAGGCCGATGCATGGGTTGCGTTATTTCAGGAGCTATCACGGCGTAGGTGGAAGAATTGTATATTCGAAACTACCGGATTAAATTGCAGGGAAGCGTTCTTGAAGGTGGCATTGCCTTTTGAAAATATATTTACGATAAAGTTGGAAGCGTCACGGAAGACGCTTTACCGGCGAATCGATAAAAAGAAGAAGAAAGAACGGGGTGGCAGGTGGCTTTACAGCGCAAACTATCGGGATAAGTATGAATTTGTCCGGAAACTCTTCAAGCGCTTTCGTAAAATTCCCGCAGACTGTTATATTGATACCAATCGATTAACCATGGTAGCGGTGTATCGGCAGGCAGTCAAAGAAATAGACGATTTTAGCGATCGTTATTCTCTGATTCAAAATAGACCACGGTGATTCATGGATACATCGAGTGAAATCAAGTTTCTTAAAGCCAGAGTAGCATTATTAGAGACAGAGAAAAAGCACCTCGTCCAGAAAGTAGCTGATTTAGCAAAACGAAAACCAGAAGTACATCAGAATATATTATCCTCACGTATTAATGCCTCTGTAATTTCTGAAGAAAGCCAACCCAATTTTACTATCGAACGAAAAATACAATTATTGAAGAATATCTTCCGAGGCCGTGAAGACGTTCACGCTCGTTACTGGATAAGCAAAAAGACAGGTAAGAGAGGTTATAGTCCCGTTTGCAAGAATGAATGGATCCGCAGTATTTGCAAGAAACCCACCATTAAATGTTCCGTATGTCCCAATAGAGAACTTTCTCCACTGACCGACGATATTATCAAAAAGCATTTAGAAGGCGTCTGTAGTATTGGTATTTATCCTATGTTATCGGACGAAACCTGCTATTTTTTAGCAGTTGATTTTGATGGCGAAGGCTGGATTTATAATATTGGCGCATTTAAAGAGACCTGCTATCAGAAAAATATACCCGTAGCCATAGAACGGTCGAAATCCGGCAATGGAGCGCATGCTTGGATCTTTTTCGAAGAAAAAATCCCAGCGGCATTGGCAAGAAAATTAGGTAGTTTCATTATCACGGAAACCATGTCAAGGCGATATCAACTTACTATGAAAAGCTATGATAGGTTATTCCCTAATCAAGATACATTGCCCAAGGGCGGCTTTGGGAACTTAATAGCATTGCCTTTTCAGAAAGACGCGGTGAGTCGAGGCAATAGTGTCTTTATAGACGACAACAACAATCCCTACCTTGATCAGTGGGAGTTTTTGTCAAACACAAGGAAGATGACACTTTTAGAGATTGAGAGAATCTCCCATGAGGCTTTTGTAAGCGGGCAAATTCTAGGCGTAAGAATGAGCCCAACAGACGAAAATGATCCTCCATGGATGATGTTGCCTTCAGGAAAGAGGCGATTTAAGCCGGTCATAAAAGATTTGCCACGCGAAATTCAATTAGTCGTTGCCAATAAAATATATATAAAAGTCGATAGCTTACCATCAGTACTTCTTAACCAAATTAAACGGCTCGCGGCGTTTCAAAATCCCGAGTTTTATAAAAGGCAAAATATGAGGTTGTCAACGGCTATAACGCCAAGAGTTATATGCTGCTCGGAAATTTCAGATGGATATCTTTCATTGCCAAGAGGGTGCTTGGACGATCTATCTTATTTAGTGGAAGAATATGGCATAAAGATAACGCTGAAGGATGAAAGGGTATCGGGCGAAAAAACCAAGTTTAAATTTTTTGGTGCTTTGAACAGGGAACAGAAATCAGCTGCCAGAAAAATATTGAAAAAAGATATTGGGATTTTTGTTGCTCCTCCGGGATCCGGGAAAACAATAGTTAGCATTTATTCTATAGTAAAGAGAAAGACAAACACGCTGATTTTGGTGCATCGTAAGCCGCTTATGGAACAATGGCGTATGCGACTCAGTTCGTTCTTGGGAGTAGACTTAAAAGATATTGGACAAATAGGCGGTGGTAAAAACAATCCGAACGGAATTTTGGATATAGGCATGATACAAAGCATGGAACGAAAAGGTACGGTAGATGACAGAATAGCCGATTACGGATTTGTTATAGTCGATGAGTGTCATCATGTATCCGCAGTTTCTTTTGAAAGAGTCTTAACACAGGCTAAAGCAAAATATATACTGGGGCTTACGGCAACTCCGTATCGTCGCGATGGCCATCAGCCAATTATTCACATGCAATGCGGCCCAATAAGCTGCCGCATGAAGGCCAAAGATATGAATCAGGAAATCTCCGCATTTACTGTGGTACCAAGATTTACAGAATTTGTTTGCGAATGGTCCGAACGTACTAATATTTATGATGTTTGGCCAAAACTGGTAAATGATGAAAATAGAAATAATTTGATAGTCGAAGATATTATACATGCCATTGATGCCGGTAGATTTCCTATTATTCTTACTGAGCGCAGAGAGCATCTCGAACTATTAGCTAATATGCTAAAAGGTACGATCGAGTGCTTGGCTGTTCTACATGGCGGAGTAAAGACAAAGAATCGGAAAGAGATATTACAAGAACTTGCTCGTTCTTCACAAGATAAGAAGAAAGCGATTCTGGCTACAGGCGCGTATATAGGAGAAGGATTTGATGATCCGAGACTAGATACGCTTTTTATAACGATGCCTATTTCATTTAAAGGGAAGCTGGTTCAATATGCTGGAAGACTTCATCGCGATTATCCTGGCAAAAAGGATGTGCAGATTTACGACTATGTGGACAAAGAAGTGTCGGTGCTTTGGAATATGCATCAAAAGAGATTAAAAACATATAAGAATATCGGATATTTTGTAAAAGAAGGATAGATAAAATGGGCCCTAATAAGCATGTGGAGATATTATGGTGCTAGTACTCACCACTACCCAAAAATTTCTTTATCAGAAGAAAGGCGTTTGATCTTAGAAGCTCAAAAGGGCTCAAAGAAAAGCAGAGATGAGATTGTTTTTCGCCATATCAGCTTTTTAAAGTTTAGAATTCGCAGGATAGTATTTCCTCACTTACTTCAGCGGTTCGGTGATGATTTACTTGGAGAAGCTATCCTGATTATTTATAAGAAGATCGAGAGCTATGACCTTGATTACCATGATAAGCAAGGAAACCCTCATCCCGTTAAGTTCATATCTTATATTTGGAAACGAATAGATGGGTTTATAATCGATTCCTTAAAGAAAGAAATGACCCATTCGACAGGCTCAGGGTTAATTGCAGCGGAGAGATTTAAAATTGGCAAATAGCCCAAAAAGCCGCCACCACATCTCTATAATTCATTGAATACGACCAGACCCTTACTACAGTTTTTACCTTCCATTTTCGCTTAGCCTGTGTTATATTCTGTTTCGGAGAAGGATCTGATGATTAAAAGTATATCAAAATTAATTGGAGCAACCGAGTCAACGACTATCGAATGGAAGCCATCCCTTTCGCAGATCAATGAAATCATCGAAAGTATAACGGCATTCTCGAATACGGACGGCGGCAGAGTTTTTATTGGCGTTTCCAAGGACGGCAAGATCATCGGTATTTCTATCGGAAAAGATACTATTGAAAACCTCACCAATCGTATTGCTCAGCATACAGAGCCAAAGATTCATCCGCACGTTACTGTTACGAAGATCGACAGCAAAGAAGTCATTATTATTAATGTTAAGGAATCTCATGACAAACTGGTTTTGGCCAACGGCAAACCGTATATCCGAGTAGGGAAATCCACCCGGCAGATGAGTAAGGACGATTATGAGAATCGTATCCTCGAGAAACATAAGGACAGATTGCAGTTTGATACGCAAGTCTGCAAGGGCGCAAAGTTAAAGGATATAGATAGTAATAAGGTTAAATGGTTTATGAAAAAAGCTCTTGAGGAGCGAAGGCTTACCATTCCGGAAAAGGTTTCAACTAAAGAAGCATTGGAATATTTGAAAGTCCTGCATAGTGGAAAACCTAACAATACGGCTATTTTACTATTTGGTAAGGATCCGCAGAAGTTTTTCGTTCAAGCGAAAATAAGAGCTGGCCGGATCAAGGGAACGGAAGGACATGACTTTCTAGATATGAAAGTTTTAGAAGGAACTATTCCCGAAATTCGTGAGAACGCATTGAGATTTATCGCTGAATATATCAAGAAAGCAGTTTTCTTTGACGCGAATCAGCGGTATGACAAATGGGAGTATCCATTAAGAGCGCTTGAAGAGGCGCTTAATAACGCGTTGGCTCATAGAGATTATTTTTCAAATGCTGACATTCAGTTGGCCGTATACGATGATCGCATAGAAATTTGGAATCCCGGAGAATTATCTAAACAGCTTACGCCGGAGCAATTGAAGGTGAAACACAAATCAATTCCGCGCAATCCATTCCTTGCGGACAGGCTCTATCTGATTAAATATATCGAGCGCTGGGGTAGAGGAACCAACCGAATTGTGGATGAGATGCGACAGGATAATTTGCCGGATCCGATATTCGCGAACAATTCCGGCGGCTTCGAAATTACTTTGATGGGCCCAGGCAAAAGTTTTGAAAAGGCTATTGATGATCAGAAGCTTCATAAATTAAATTTGAATGATCGGCAAAAAAAGGCAATGGGGTTTATCAAGCAGCGTGGAGAGATTTCGCGCAAGCAATATGTTGATTTAGCGGGTATCTCTGTGAGGCAGGCAAACAGGGATTTAAACGACCTCATCGACAAGAAAGTTATTGCGTCTCTAGGGAGCGGTCGAAGTTTAAAATATAAGTTGCGAGAATAGCCAAAACTATGGCACGATTATGGCACGATTATGGCACGATTAAGTGTGATGTTAACTAAGTCTGTGTCAGAATAATTCTTTCTTTACAGACATAAGAAAATTGGGTATAATCAATTTTCACTTTGACGATTTAAGGCGTACGTCAATGGACACAATTTGGGCACAAAAGGATATTTTCTAAAAAATCTTAAAATTTTGTAGTATCGCAAGTCTTTGAAAATAAAGAAGTTACATTTGTGGGCCTGTCCGCCTTCGCCCAAAGCTTTTCAGCTTTGAGCTTCGGCGAGACTAGGCTTCTGAAGTAAAATAGTGTGGGCCTGTAGCTCAGTTTGGTAGAGCAGGAGACTCATAATCTCTTGGTCCAAGGTTCAAGTCCTTGCGGGCCCACCATATTCAGGTAGTTTGATAGTTGCATTATAAGGTCCGTATATGGACTTGAAGCCAAATTTCGCCGACCGAATAAGGAGGAAAAGGCCACTGGCCGACAGAAATTTGGCCGGTCCGGAGCGAGCTCTGCGAGCGGAGGACCAAGTCCTTGCGGGCCCACCAATAGTTAATAGTTCATAGTTTATAGTTGACAATTCTTAGTGTTTTTTCATGGCGCGTACTATAGACTATGCACTATGAACTATCAACTCTGAACTAAAATGGACACGTGGCTCAGCTGGTTAGAGCGTTGCGTTCACATCGCAGAGGTCACAGGTTCGAATCCTGTCGTGTCCACCATGGTTCGACGCGCCAAAAATTGCTTGTGCAATTTTTGGCTTGCTCACCATGTCCCGAGCAAGTGAGGAGCGAAGCGACGAACGCGTCGAGGGACACTAAACGATTTGAAGCGAAAATATTGTATGCTAAATCTAGAAGAACAGCTTAAGCTATTGGTTGAGTTGCAGGGGCTCGACACCCAGATATTAAGGATCGAGCGCGATCTTGAGTCGATACCTCAGGAGCTCAAAAAGATGGATGATGCTTTTGAGGAGAAGAAGAGCAGCCTGAAAAAATTGGAAGAGGCTCTCAAGGCGCTTTTGATGAAGCGCAAAGAAAAAGAGATGGACCTTGAGTCCAAAGAAGGCTCGATAAAGAAGTTTCAGTCCCAGCTTTATCAAATCAAGACGAACAAGGAGTATGCCGCGCTGGAAGGCGAGATAGCGAGGACGAGGGCCGATAATTCATTGATAGAAGAAGAGGTATTGAAGATATTCGATCAGATGGATGCCGAGAACCAGAAGATATCGAAGGAAAAAGAGTTTCTCAAGGTGGAAGAAGACAAGCTGGGGCGGCAGAAGAAGAAGTGCGACGAAGAGGTCAGCCGCATGAAAGCGGAAGCGGAAGGCCTGAACGCCCAGAGGGCCGTTCTCGCCGGAAAGATAGAAAGGACAGTGCTTGCCAGGTACGACAGGATCGTTAAGAGCAAAGACGGCCTGGCCGTTGTACCCGTGGCGGGCGATTCCTGCCAGGGGTGCTTCAGGATATTGCCGTCCCAGGTGATACACGAGATAAGAACTAAGAAAGAGCTTGTCTGCTGCGGAAGCTGCGCGCGGATACTTTACCTTGAAGAATAACCCCGCCATGATAATTTTATAGCAGTGGGGCGGTCTTCCCACCGCCATGTTTATAGCCTGTCTCAGGCGGGAACAAATATTATGCGAAAAACAATAGAAATCTATATAGATGGCGGCTCAAGAGGCAACCCCGGCCCATCCGGCGTGGGGGTGGTGATCCTGGACGCGGGCGGAAATAGATTAAAAGAGATCTCAAAGTACATCGGAGAAACGACAAATAATATAGCCGAATATAGCGCGCTCCTTTACGGACTGGAAGAAGCGCTGATATTGAGGGCAGACAAAATTATTGTAAATCTGGACAGCGAGCTTGTCGCCAGGCAGCTGACGGGTGATTACCGTGTTAAGGACCCGGGGCTGAAGCCGCTTTTTGAGATGGCGATGAATATGCTGAAGAGCTTCAAGAGTTTTGAGATCAGGCATATCGAGCGCGAAAAGAATAAGGAAGCGGACAAGCTGGTGAACAGGGCGATAAACTTAGCGAATTTAATTTGACAGATTTAGTCCATCACTTTTTATGTCAGGACAAAATCCTGAATTTATAGATATATTTTAGCAGACCGGATGGTCGCTTCGCCGGTTTTATGGCGGGGAGGAAAGTCCGAGCTCCGAGGAGCAGCGTAACGGTTAACGGCCGTCCGCCGAGAGGCGAGGATTAAGAGCCACAGAGACGAGTCTGCTTCGCCCGTCAACCGGCTATAGCCGGTAGGGCTTCGCAGGACCAAGGTCCCGTATAAGGGGCCTGCCCCTACGAAGCCATACCCGAATTTAACTGGTTGATTGGCGAAGTAGGGTGAAACGGGGTAATCTCTACGCGGAGCAAGATCAAATAGGTCCCGATTTAAGGGTTGCTCGCCCTTACTGTACATGCATCAGTATCGGGACGGGTAAGGTCGCTAGATCGCCGGAGCAATCCGGCGGCCAGATAGATGACCATCTCGTCTCGCGTCGAAAGATGCGGGGCAAGACAAAACTCGGCTTACAGGTCTACTAAACTAAAGGGGCGCTTCGAAAGAGGCGCCTCTTTTGTCTTTCACCTACAGGCAGGCGTGGACCTCGCGGGGCGTTGCCTCCGCGGACATAAATTTACATTGGGCATCATTGCTGTCCAAATTAGCGTTTTACCCTCGACGGAAAAGGCATTTTGAGATTCGATCTTTGCATACCCCTCACCCTATCCGGTTTTCATACAAAAACCGGATGCCTACCGCTTGTCTATAGCCTTGCGGGCTTACCCTCTCCCCTAAAGGGGAGAGGGGATTTCCTCATAATTTCCTCTCCCCCAAAGGGGGAGAGGATTAAGGTGAGGGGGAAATTGTGCTAATTTGGACATGTATGATTGGGCATGTAAATTTATTAGGAAAAATTTTGATGTCCGTCCAACCTGCCAACAAAATAATAGCTTGAGCAGTTTGTCCGTCCTTTCTGCATTGCCATAATGTATCAAATTTTGTAACGCCGCTTCGGCAACTACCCCGCAAGGTCCGCCTGCCAGAAAGTAGTATCCGTAAAAATTTTACCAACACTCCCAACAAATTTTTATCGTTTGAAAAGGGGATGGGGATTTTTTCAGCTTTCTTGATGGCGTAACTTGCGGTGGATACGCCTGAAGCGGCGTTAACAAATTTTTACACCCTATGGCGATATAGCAAAAAATTTAAATTCCTGAAAGAAGTTAAATTTTTGTGAAAATTTGTTCGAATAAATTTACATGCCCAATGTAAATTTATGTCCGCGTAAGGCGGCCAACGCAAGTTACGCCGTATGCTTGAAGCGAAAAAATCCCTTACCAATATCACGTACTCATAGTACAAAATTTCATATCCAATACGCTTGACAAGGGTGGGGGTGTAGTGTATACTTTGTATTACGTAGTGGTGAAAAGTGGTGTAAAGTGGAGGTTACAAAGTCATGTTTTACGGCGAGCATGAACATACTATAGATAAAAAGGGCCGCATCATAATCCCGTCGAGATTCCGCGAATTTTTCAAGGAATACGATATAAAAAAATGCTATATAACCAGGGGCCTCGATAAGTGCCTCTTTCTTTTTACGGAGGACGAGTGGAAGGCCCAGGAATCCAAGTTCAAATCCATGCCTTTTACAAACTCGGAATCCAGAAAATTTAACAGGCTCTACTTTTCAGGCGCGACCCAGGTTGAGTGTGATGGACAGGGCAGGATACTGCTGCCGAAGTACCTGAAAGACTTTGCCGACATCAAAAGAGATATCATGATAATAGGCGTTTCGAACAGAATTGAGATATGGGCCAAGGAGATGTGGCGGGATTATTACGAGAGCTCGAAAGGTTCTTTCGAGGAGATAGCCGAAAAGTTAATGGCCCGGGAAGAGTAGCAAAGGAGGTGATCTTCATGAATCCGAGATACAGTAGATCCATAAAGAAGGTAAAGCTATATAATGCCGGCATGGATTGCTTTATCGAGAAGATGAGGAGGGTCAGGGCGCTCAACGGTGATCCGGCGCTCTGCGGCATGGACGGCGACACGTTAAAGAAATTTTCTTTTCACAGGGTGGAACTGCTGACAAAGCTTTTATCCGCCTTCGCATTTATCTCTATTATGAACTAAATGCTTCGGCGGATGTCATACCGAAACGTGTAGGCGAATAACCCGCCGAAGCACCCTGTCTATAGACAGTTGGTTGCGAAGGCGGGTAAATAAGGGTACCTGTCAAGTTCCATAATACCGGAGTTATTTTAAGCTGTGCATCAAAGTGTGCTGCTGAATAAAGCTGTAAGTTATTTAAATCTCCGAAAAGGCGCCGTTGTGGTTGACGCTACGGTCGGCGGCGGAGGGCATTCGGAGGAGATACTGAAGAGTATACTCCCCGGAGGAAGAGTCATAGGCATAGATGCTGATCTAGAGGCGCTCGCCATAGCAAGAGACAGACTAAAAAGTTTCGGCGGTTCTTTCACGCCGGTCAACGACAACTTCAGGAATATCGATAGGATCCTTAAAATACAGAATATAAAGAACGTAGACGCCGTGCTATTGGATATCGGGATCTCCTCGTATCAGTTAGATGACGCGTCGAGAGGCTTCAGTATAAGATCGGATGCCTCACTCGATATGAGGATGGACCGGAGCTCCGGTATCACAGCATACGATGTGGTCAATAAATATAAAGAAGAGAAGCTTTCCGAGATAATAGAGAATTTCGGAGAAGAGCGGTTCCACAACAGGATCGCGAGGTTTATAAAAGATGCGCGCGAGCGCAAGGCCATCGAGACCACGGGAGAGCTCGCCGAGATAGTGAAGATGGCCGTCGGTTATAAGTACAGGAACCTTAAAATTCATCCGGCAACGCGCACTTTTCAAGCTATAAGAATATTTGTAAATGACGAACTTGGCGCGCTCGAAGAGGCATTGAAGAGCGCGATATTCTGGTTAAAGCCGGGAGGCAGGATAGTGGTGATATCCTTTCACTCGCTTGAGGATAGGATAGTAAAAAATATGTTTAAGGGTTATTCGAAGTTAAGTGTGTTAAAAATTATAACAAAAAAACCCTTGATTCCGGAGCGCGAGGAGGTAATAAATAACCCCCGTTCAAGAAGCGCCAAATTGAGGGTTGCGGAAAGGATCGAGCAGTAATCATGAGACTTTTTAAGTACATTATACTCTTAGGAATAATTACTTTGACCGCCTTAGTTTATGTTCACCAGCAGGTGGAGCTGGTAAAGTTAAGCTACGAAATAGACTGTAAAGAGAAGAAACTCAAAGAGATGCTTGACCGAAAAGGCATACTCCGATATAATATATCCAACTTGGAATCGCCCTCCCGTTTGGAGAAGGTTCTCTTGGAAAGGAAAGTATCTGTATCCTATCCTAAGAATCGCCAGGTAATGAGGCTGGCAAGGAAAGATTCTTATGTGCCGGGCGGACCCTTGAGAGTATCGGGCCTCGAAGAGAGGGCGGGGATATTTAAATTATTTGATTTTCTTGGCGGCAGGCCGGACGTCCACGCTAGAGAAAGATAATACCTCGACAAAAGCTCAAAGTTTTATATTCTGAGCCTGTCGAAGGATAACGGATATATATCCGCTTTCGCATTCAACTATCAATAGACTGAGTGCTTCGGCGGATGTTATATGGAAAACGTGTAAGCGGGTGACCCGCCGAAACACCCAGCCTGTCGAGAGTTGATTGTGAGGGCGGGTAAATTAAGGTATCACGGGCATAGGCTCGTGGAATTTCATTTTGTGCATAGCGGAACTTTTCGTACTCGCCAGATATTTGTATTTCTTTTCTTTCTCCTGTCTTTAGCCCTTCTGATAATACGCCTCTTTTACCTGCAGGGAATAAAGCATTCTTTCTACTACAAGATAGCCAACGAAGAACATATAGTATCGGTCGAGCTCCAGCCGAAGCGCGGCACGATATTTGACAGGAATATGCGTATTCTCGCGGTGAACTTAAACAGAATATCCGTCTACGCAAATCCGCGCGAGATAAAAGATAAGGCAAAAGCTGTAAGGATAATTTCCGCCGTATTGGGCTCAAGCGGTGATTTTGTAACGGAGAGATTGTCGCGCGACAAAGGTTTCGTATGGATAAAGCGCAAAGTCACGAATAAGGAAGCGGCCGCGCTAAAGAAATTTAATCTGACGGGAGTCGGTTTCATCGATGAATCAAAGAGATTTTATCCTAACGCCGGTTCCGCGTGCCACCTGATAGGATCCGTCAATATCGACAATAAAGGGCAGGAAGGGCTCGAGGCGCTTTATGACGAATACCTGAAAGGACAGGAAGGTTTTCTTGTGGCGACACAGGATGCCAAAAGAAAATTGCTCCATTCCTATCAG
>JAPLMG010000178.1 GCA_026387165.1 Candidatus Omnitrophota bacterium | reverse complement strand
GCTTTGGCGCACAGAAATGCGCCCTTAAGATTAACGCTAAGAACCGCATCCCAGTCTGCTTCCGACATTCTGACAAGAAGCGTGTCCTTTGTTATGCCAGCATTGTTTACAAGTATATCGATTTTGCCGAATTTGTCAAGGGTTTTTTGGACGAAAGAATCTACCTGTTCGGATTTTGTTACATCTACCGCTCCGGTCATGCATTGACGGCCAAGCGCCTCCATCTCTTTTTGGGTCGCGGCGAGGGCATCGGGGTTGACATCGCACAGGCTTAAATTACATCCCTCTCTGGCAAAGACGAGGGCTATCTCCCGGCCTATGCCTCTGGCTCCGCCCGTGATCATAGCTGCCTTATCTTTCAGTATCATAGACCTTTCCCTGCTTCGTCATTGCGAGGCCGCTTTAGCGGCCAAAGCAATCTCGCTTTTAGAGATTGCTTCGTCGCCTTCGGCTCCTCGCAATGACAGCTATTTTAGCTTCAAAATTAACTTTGTCAATCTAAATCTAACCAGATTAGGACTATCCGCTTGCTACGCTATCTAACCTGGTTAGATAAGAGCCCATAGTGTAGGATAGGCCCAACTCCTCTATCCTGACATGAGCTATCTTTTTCATAAGGCTGTCCGGTCCGTCAAATATTACCTTTATGTAGTTATCGGAATAGCCTGTGAGCCTGCCGGAATGTTTTTCCTTTTTAGATTCGACCAGCACGTCCACCGGCTTCTTCAGGAAGAGCTCTCTGTACAAGTAAGATGCCGTAATAGCGGCTATCTTCATGCTCTGGAATCTCTTTTTAATTTCATCTTCCGGCACAACACCCGCCATGGTACAGGCGGCCGTCCCGTCCCTTTTGCTGAAAGGAAAGATATGCGTCTTCACAGGGAGAACCTCTTTGATAAGGTTTACCGTATTCCTGAAACTCTTGTCGGTCTCCCCCGGAAAGCCTATCAGCACATCAGTGGTTATGCCCACACCCTCTATATTTTTTCTCACCTTAATGATGAGGTCTTTCATGCCAAGAGCCGTATAAGGCCTGTTCATCCTCCCCAATATTTCATCATCTCCGGATTGTATGGGTATGTGCAGATGCCTGCAGATCTTCCTGTTTTGAGATATATAGCCTATCAGTTCATCCGTGACATACTTTGGCTCGATCGAGCTTAATCTGATCCTGAAGAGACCCGGTATCCCGCAAAGTGCTTTCAGGACGTCAATGATACTCTTCATCCGGGCCAGGTCATTGCCCCATGCGCCGAGGCATATCCCGGTGAGAACTATCTCTTCAAAGCCTTTGGAGACGAGCGTCTTCACTTCTTCGGCTATATCATGCAATGGCCTCGATATCGATCCGCCCCTTACGGAAGGTACTTTGCAGTAGGAGCAGGCGTTGGCGCATCCGTCCTGTATCTTCACGAAGGCTTTTACGTGATCCTTGAAGTCGGTGATGCTGAGAAAGCGGTGCGGTCCGTCGTGCGTATTTGAATTATGGGTAAGTATATCGGCTATCTTTATTTTGTCGTCGTTTTTGATGATATCGGATACCCCGGGCAGGAATGAAAAAGCATCGGCGTTCTTTTCTACGGCGCATCCGGTCAAAACTATCTTTGCGGACGGGCTCATCCTATGGAAGATGCCCGCCCATCGGCGCGACTCGCTGTCCGCCTTATGCGTAACCGTACACGTGTTCAGTATGTAAATGTCCGCCGCCTCTTTTGCAAGGCACTCCTTAAAGCCGGCATTGAGCAGAAGTTCCCTGATCGCCTGCGACTCATACTGGTTAACCTTACAGCCGAGCGTCTTTATGAAGAATCTTCCGTTATTTGCCATATTTAAATTAAGATTACAGAGATTTCTTAAAAAGATTACAGCGATTTATAGGTTTTATAATCTCTGAAACCATATCATACATGTCCAAATTAGCGTTTTACCCTCGACGGAAAAGGCATTTTGAGATTCGATCTTTGCATACCCCTCACCCTATCCGGTTTTCATACAAAAACCGGATGCCTACTGCTTGTCTATATAGTTTTCCTACGGAAAAC
>JAPLMG010000163.1 GCA_026387165.1 Candidatus Omnitrophota bacterium | reverse complement strand
GGCTTGAGGTTCGGCCTGGATCAATATATAAATTTGAGGCCGGTGAAGCTCTATAACGCGGACTTCTGCCCGATAAAAGAGAAGAAGCCGGAGGATATAGATTTTGTTGTGATTAGAGAGAACTCGGAAGGCCTCTACAAGGGCATGGGCAAATTCCTCAATAAGAATAAGAAGAGCGAAGTCGCTACCCAGATCTCCTACAACACGCGTAAGGGCATCGAGCGCTGTATCCGTTACGCGTTCGAATATTGCAGAAAACGCAACAAGAGAAAGAAGCTGACGCTTTGCGGCAAGACGAACGTCCTGACATACGCCTGGGACCTGTGGCAGAGGGCCTTCGACGAAGTTAAGAAGGAATATACGGACATAAAGACGGATTACGCGCATGTTGACGCTGCTACGATGTGGTTCGTGAAGAATCCGGAATGGTTCGATTGTATAGTTACGGACAATATGTTCGGTGATATAATAATGGATCTTGGCGCGATGATACAGGGCGGCATGGGCATAGCGGCCGGCGGCAATATCAATCCCGAAGGCGTCTCGATGTTCGAGCCCATCGGCGGTTCCGCGCCGAAATATACCGGTAAGAATGTCATAAACCCGCTTGCGGCGATATGCGCCGCGGGGATGCTGCTGGAGAATATAGGCGAGAAATGTGCGGCCGACGCTATCGAGAATGCGGTCATAAAAATAGTGCGGACCTCTCTCAAGAGCCTTGCGGCCGGCAAGATGGGCTATACGACGCAGGAAGTCGGAGATCTTGTGGTAAAAAATTTGTGATAACAAATCATGTCATGCCCGCGTAAGCGGGCATCCATTCATCTGTGGATTCACGATCCCCATTTTCATGGGGACAGGTAAAAGCATTCGGGAATGACAGTAATAATGGAGTTATGCATGGCTAAGAAATACAACGTAGCAATCATGGGAGCGACGGGAGCGGTAGGCGGCTGTTTTTTAAAGATATTGGCCGAGAGAAAATTTCCCGTAAAGAACTTAAGGCTTCTCGCCTCGGAAAAGTCCGAGGGCAAGAAACTAAAATTTAACGGCAAGTTCTATCCGGTTGAGGTCCTCGACCATGACTCTTTCGACGGTATCGATATAGTGTTGTCGAGCGCCGGAGCGTCAAGGAGCCTGGAGTTCCTGCCGAGCGCCGTAAAGGCGGGCGCGGTCTGCGTAGACAATACAAGCGCATACAGGATGGAAAAGGAAGTACCTCTTGTCGTACCCGAAGTCAACGCTCACCGCATAAAGGAACACAAGGGTATAATCGCGAATCCGAACTGCTCGACCATCCAGATGGTAGTGGCTTTATATCCGATCCATAAGGCCGCCGGGATAAAGAGAATAGTCGTCACTACATATCAATCGGTTTCCGGGGCGGGGCAGAAGAAGGTGCAGGAGCTGTGGGATCAGTCGAAAGATTTTCTCTCAAAGAAGAAGATAAGGCCGGTCCAGTTCCCCCATCCGATAGCTTTCAATCTCATTCCGCAGATAGACGTCTTTACGGAGACCGGCTATACTAAAGAAGAGATCAAGATGGTCAACGAGACGAAGAAGATCATGGAGGACTCTTCCATAGAGGTGAATGCCACCTGCGTGAGGGTTCCGGTATTCTATGCGCATTCCGAAAGCGTCAATATAGAGACAGAAAAGCACATAACCGCGGACGAGGTCCGCAAGCTATTAGCCAAAGCGCCGGGCGTTATTGTCGTGGACGATCCGAAGAAGAGGCTCTATCCGATGCCGATCTATGCCGAAGGTAAGGACGAGATTTTTGTGGGTAGAATTCGTCAGGACGAGTCGATAACCAACGGCATATCGATGTGGGTAGTCGGCGATAATATCCGTAAGGGCGCCGCGTTAAATGCCGTTCAGATCGCGGAGATATTGGTCAGGGAACAGCTCGTTCGTGGTGCGTCGTGCGTATAGCGTATTGCGTATAGAAACGAAAAAAATAATGATTCGGACAATTTCAATAAACGACGCGGAGTATCCGGAGATACTTAAGAAGATACATTCTCCGCCAAAGGCGCTATATCTCAACGGTTCTTTTAAAGAAGAGGATGATTTTGCGGTTGCCATAGTGGGTTCTCGCCGCGCTTCAAGATACGGCATCGAGATGAGCGAGAAACTCGGCTACGACCTCGCGCTGGGCGGCGTGACCGTGGTGAGCGGGATGGCGCGGGGCATAGATTCAGCCGCTCATAGAGGCGCCTTAAAGGCCAACGGCAGGACGATAGCGGTTATGGGAAGCGGCCATGGCCATATATATCCGGCAGAAAATAAAGAGCTCTATAAAAAAATAGCAGAGGCGGGCGCGGTGATAAGCGAATTTGAGAACGACGTCTCTCCGCTGCCGCGGAACTTTCCGATAAGGAACAGGATCATAAGCGGCCTAACTCTCGGCATCGTCATCGTGGAGGCGGCGAAAAATTCAGGAGCATTGATAACCGCGGATTTTGCGCTCGAACAGGGGCGCGAAGTATTCGCGGTGCCGGGAAAGATATCGTCCATAACAAGTAAAGGCACGCACGAACTTATAAAGGACGGCGCGAAGTTAGTGCAGAGCGCCGAAGATATAATGGAGGAGCTGGGACTGCACGAGATCGAGCCCGCGGCAGTCGCAAGCGAGAGAGAGCTCATGGAAGAAAAGATCTCGAAGAAGACAGCAAGATATGTATATAATTCTCTTTCCTGCGACGAGAGAAAAGTTTATAAGATGTTATCAGACGAGCCTATTTATATAGACGATGTGGTGAAAGAATCGGGCGTTGAATCTCGCCTGATATCTAAAGTATTACTGGCTCTGGAGCTGAAGCGCCTCATAAAAGAGCTGCCGGGCAAGCAGTTTATTAGAACGTAATAGGTTAGCGTAAGTAAGCGTTCTTTTGTCATCCCCGCGCAAGCGGGGATCCACACAATAGATTCCCGCTTTCGCGGGAATGACAGCGTCGAGATACTTCTTTATGCTAAATTGTTACATCAGAACGGAGAATTAACCCCTCGGCGCGGCCAACGTTTATACAAAGGCCTTGTGCTTCGACGTTGCTCAGCATCGTTCGAAGCATCGTGAGCGAAGTCGAACGACTCGGGGTTATGGTGAGCGACTGAAAGGAGCCGAACCATAAGTGGCCAAAAATCTTGTCATAGTGGAATCACCAGCAAAATCAAAGACCATAAAGAAGTACCTCGGAGACGACTACGTCGTTGAGGCAAGCATGGGACATCTCATAGACCTTCCTAAAAAGAAGATCGGAGTAGACGTAGAGAATGATTTCAAGCCCGAATATATAGTTATCCCCGAAAGAAGGAAGAACCTCGCCGCGTTAAAGAAAGAGGCCAGAACTAAGGATGCCATATATCTGGCGGCCGATCCTGACAGGGAGGGCGAGGCGATAAGCTGGCACCTTAAGAACGCTCTGCAGGATGACAAGAAGAAGTTCTACAGGGTATCGTTCGATGAAATAACAAAAGACGCCGTCCAGGCGGCTTTCAAACATCCGCGCGAGATAGACATGAATCTCGTTAATGCGCAGCAGGCGCGCAGGATCTTAGACAGGCTTGTCGGGTATACATTGAGCCCGCTGCTTTGGAAGAAGGTATCGAGAGGTTTAAGCGCGGGCCGCGTACAGTCGGTGGCAGTCCGCCTTATAGTAGAACGCGAAGACGATATAAAGAAATTCAACGCCGAAGAGTATTGGGAGATAGAAGCCCAGCTAAAGAGGAAGGGCGATACCCCGAAAGAAAAGTTCTCAGCAAAGTTAGAGAAATACCAGGATAAGCCCATAGACCTCAAGAAGCAGCCGGAATCCGATAAGGCGGTAGAGATATTGAAAAAATCCTTTTTTTTAGTCAGTGATATCCGCGAAACGAAGAAGAGGAAGAAGCCATCCGCGCCGTTCACCACAAGCAAGCTGCAGCAGGAATCTTTTAACAGGCTGAGGTTCTCGAGCGTTAAGACCATGCATGTGGCTCAAACGCTTTATGAAGGCGTCGAGATAGGCGCGGAAGGCGGTATAGGTTTAATAACGTATATGAGGACCGACTCAGTCCGCATATCCAAAGACGCGCAGGAAGCCGCCAGGAGCTATATTCTGGAAAAGTACGGTAAAAGATATTATCCTGAGGCGCCGAATTTTTACAAATCGAAAAAATTGGCCCAGGAAGCGCATGAGTCCATAAGGCCTACGCTTCCGTTGAGAGAGCCGCAATCGGTGAAAGATTATCTCAACCACGACCAGCTGAAATTATATACTCTCATCTGGAACCGTTTTGTTTCAAGTCAGATGTCGGAATCGATACTATCACAGACCACGGCAGATATTAAGGCCGGCGACTATCTCTTCAGGACCAGCCTCACAAAAGTTATTTTCGACGGATACGCGGTACTTTACGAGGTTGAGAGCGAAGAGAAGGGGAAGGTCAGTGAGGGTAAGATGCCGCAGCTATCGGTGGATGAGCCGCTCGATCTGTTGGAGCTGATACCGAGCCAGCACTTTACAAAGCCGCCGCCAAGATATTCGGACGCTTCTTTGGTCAAGGTGCTCGAAGAGCTTGGCATAGGCAGGCCTTCCACATATGCTCCTACGATCTCGACTGTAGTAACGCGTGATTATGTAAGGCGGGATGCCGGTTACCTTAAGCCTACCGAGCTTGGAACGATAGTTACCAGATTGCTGCTGGAGCATTTTCCCAAAGTGCTCGATTACGAGTTTACCGCTAAGATGGAAGATGAGCTTGACGGCATAGAGGACGGTGAAATAGACTGGGTCACGCTTTTAAAGGGCTTCTACTCGCCTTTCATGCATACGGTAGACAAGGCTAAGATAGCGATGAGAGATGTCAAGAAAGAGATCGTGCCCACCAATGAAGTCTGCGAGCTGTGCGGTAAACCTATGGTGATAAAGTGGGGTAGACGAGGAAAGTTCTTAAGCTGCTCCGACTATCCGAAGTGTAAGAGCGCCAAAAGCATAACCAGCGGAGTGAAATGTCCGGGCCCGGGCTGTACGGGCGAGCTCGTAGAACGGCGTTCGACGCGCGGGATATTCTACGGCTGTACAAAGTTTCCCGCATGCAGATATACCGCAAGAAGGCTTCCGAGCGATGAGGGTAAGGAAGAGATAACTTAAGATGCGGCGATACATCGATAAGTTCATCAATTATCTGAAGATCGAGAAGAATGCATCCAATCATACCATAATCAACTACACGATAGACCTGAAAGCATTCTCATTATTTTTGGGCCGTGCCGGTATAGATTCTGTCGACCATCTCGTCTTAAGAAGATTTTTAGCCGATCTTCGCGGCAAGAACTATTCAAAGAGGACTATAGCAAGAAAACTCGCCTCTCTCAGAAGCTTCTTCAAATTTCTCTACCGCGAGGGCCACATCAAGTCGAACCCCATCACTGCCATAAGCTCTCCGAAGTTAGATAAGAAGCTTCCCAAATTTCTCGATGTCGGGAAGGTCACGAAATTGATACTCTCTCCCGACGTGAAGAAAGAGTCCGGTTTAAGGGACAGAGCTATTTTAGAGACACTCTATTCGTGCGGCATCAGGGTGAGCGAGCTCGTCGGCCTCGATATAGATGATATAGATTTCATAAGCGGAGTTATCAAAGTATTAGGTAAGGGCCGGAAGGAGAGGATAGTCCCGATAGGCGATACGGCGATCCTCTCTATACGGAAGTATACCGAGGGAAGAGATGCGCGCGCCAAAGAGAAAGGGCCGGTATTTTTAAATAGCCGGGGATCCCGCCTCACAGATTTGAGCGTTAGGAGGGTCATCGATAAATATATTCACGCATGCTCCATAGAGGAGAATATATCTCCTCACTCGCTCAGGCATTCATTCGCGACGCATCTGCTGGATAGAGGCGCGGACTTAAGGAGCGTCCAGGAGCTCTTGGGCCACATGAACCTCTCCACAACGCAGATCTACACGCATGTCACGATGGAGCGGCTTAAGAGCGTCTACGATAAAGCGCATCCGCGGGCATGAGGGCAAAAATAGGGACTGACACTATTTTTGCGGGGTCGTGCTCGGTAAAAATAGTGTCTGTCCCATTTTTGAAGTAAAGTAAGCGTCGTCATTGCGAGCCCTGTACTACTCGCTTCGCTCGGGTACAGGGCGAAGCAATCTCAAAAACCGTTCTTTAAATAATTTTTATGGGGCCTGCCGCCCTTCAGCCTTTTTTCTTAAGGGGGCATTCAACGGCCTCGAGGCGTAGCGCAATCCGGTCAAGAAAAATTCTAGCGCCGTAGTGCCCCATATATCTAAAAGGCTTCAGGGC
>JAPLMG010000053.1 GCA_026387165.1 Candidatus Omnitrophota bacterium | reverse complement strand
TTTCAGGGAGGCGGTCGGCTTCGATGAAATGGAATCCCAGTCTCTGGCAGCCTCGATAATCGACTGGCGCGACGAGGATAGCGAGCTCTCCGTCCCGCTGGGAAGCGCGGAAGATTCTTATTACAGGAACCTTCCTCATCCTTATGAGGCGAAGGACGCGCCATTCGAGGTCCTGGACGAGCTTCTTCCGGTCAATGGCATGAGCGCCAGCCTGTTGGATAAGATAAAGGACTACGTTACGATTTACGGAAACGGGATGGTAAATGTGAACACCGCCTCAAGAGTGGTTTTAATTGCATCGGGCCTTACGCCTCTCATGGCGGATAAGGTAATAAATTTTCGTTACGGCCCCGATGGTAAGATCGGGACCCCGGATGACGGTATATTTATGTCGCAGGGCTCCATCGTGCCGGTCTTGAGCCAGTGCTATAATATGGGCGCTTCAGAAATAGACTCTTTAAGCGCCGTAGTGCTCCAGCATCTTGGCGTACAGTCCGGCAATTTTATCGTAAACAGTGCGGCTAATTTTAAAAATAGTAAAAAAGTTTTAAGGGTCGCCAGTATCGTGAGTAGCGATTTCAAGATACTGTACTGGCGCGAATACTAAAAATAGACAGGCGAATATTATATGTTCGGGATCAGGCTTCCCTCGTTACCCCGCAAGAGCGCGCAGGAATTGCTCTGCATAGAAATTAACGGTGTCAATCTGAAGATTGCGCGCGCGAAGATCGGTATCAAACGCAACGAGATAGCGGATCTTGTCAGCCGCGACATCTCGGGCGTCCCTGAAAACGATATCCCGGCGGCGATAGAGGAGACTGTGAAGGGCCTGCAGACAAAGAACCCGTATGTGGTATATTCCGTATCCTCCAATCTTGTGATAACAAAAAATATAGAAGTCCCGTCAACCGACCCGAAAGAGATAAAAGATATCATCAATCTGCAGGCCGGCCGGCATACCCCGTATTCACGCGAAGAGATTATAGCGGACTATATCGAGATAGGCACGTACAAGCACAGTTAT
This sequence comes from Candidatus Omnitrophota bacterium, assembly GCA_026387165.1. Lineage (GTDB taxonomy): Bacteria > Omnitrophota > Gorgyraeia > 2-01-FULL-45-10 > 2-01-FULL-45-10 > 2-01-FULL-45-10. Next base: position 4,605 of record JAPLMG010000053.1, on the reverse strand, counting down.
ACGAGGATACTGCTTGTGATAGTTGCCCGCAGCATAGTGAAGAAGTATTTTGACATGGTGGAGAAGGCCAGGATGCGGCTCGAAAAAGTATGTTTCGTGCCCGAGAGCCTTAGCATGGTACTGCCGGGCATGCTGAGATTAGATACGGCGGTTGTGCCGGTAGGTATAGTCCATGTGGACGGGCCCCTGACGGACTTCATAGTTGTTTTTAAGAATAAGCCCATCTTTATACGCTCTATTCCGATAGGGGCGCAGCATCTGATCGATTCGCGGGAGAAGTATGAGGCCAGGTTCGCCGAGGAGATAAAGAGGTCGCTCGAGGCCTATAACAGCGAAAATATCGAGGTGAGCCCGAAGACGATAGTCTTAACCGGCGCCGTCGAAGATATAAAAAACATGGCGACCTTTTTAGGCACCGCGATAAATATGCAGCTGAAAGTAATATCATACCTTGACAATGAGTTGATTTCAGAAAAGGCTGCTAAGACCGCGGTGCTTGCCAGGGGAGTGTCATTTCTCAATGTTATAACTCCGCTCATCGCCCTTAAGGAGATGAAGATAGGCCTCGTGCCCGAAGAGGTGAAGCTGCGCAAATCCCTCGAAGAGAGGGGCCAGCAGCTCATAACGACAGGGATCATGATCCTGACAGCCCTCCTGTTGTTCTTCATCATCATAATCAGCAACATCTTTTTCAAGAGCGCGTACCTGAATAGCCTGGGCGCGCGGTACAATAAGCTGGAGCAGGATGCAGAGATCCTCGAGAAAGATTACTCGCGGCTGCAGTTAGTTAAAAGTTACCTGCTCAATCAGGGATATCCTTTAGAGGTCTTGACGGAATTATACCGCACCATCCCGATCGAAGTAGAGCTCAATGATATACGCTTTGACAGGGGGGGTAAACTCTCCATAAAAGGAACTGCCGCGTCGATGCCGAGCGTCTTCGGCTTCGCGGAGAAGCTCGAGAAGTCCGATTATTTTAAAGACGTGAAGACGAAGTATACCTCCAAGAGAAAAGATGGGATAATTGATGTGACTGATTTTGAGATGACCGTTCCGCTGACGAAGGGGCCGGAATAAGATGGTCTTCCCGCAAATACAATCTATCGTCGCCTTCATATCGCGCCTCTCGAAAAGAGAGAGGACTATCGCATATGCCGTGATCATCTTCATCTCGGTGGCCGCCATGGACCGCCTTATCATCTCCCCGGTATTTTCCAAAATGAAGTCATTGGAAGGCGCCATAGCCGATAAGGAAGCGAATATCAAGAAGAGCGCCCGTATAGTCTCCCAGAAAGACAGGATAGCGGTCGAGAGCGCCAAATACAGCAGTTTTTTAACGAGCGCGCTATCCGAAGAGGAAGAGATGGTAAGCATACTCAAGGAACTGGAAAAAATCGCGAACGCAAGCTCCGTCTATCTTCTGGATATGAAGCCTGTCAACGCGCAGAATGTGGGGTCTTTCAAGAAATACGCCGTGACCCTGAACTGCGAGGCCCAGATGGAGCAGCTTATTGATTTTATGTATAATATAGAGAATTCAAAAAAGATGCTGATGATAGAGAAATTTCAGATCGGGCCGAAGGCAAAGAAGTCCAGCATAGCAAGGTGCGGCCTGACCGTTTACAGGGTCACCAACCTGTAGGGAAAACGGGTGGAGCAAACAAAAAAAAGGGGGTACGGTATGAAGAAGGCGATCATTACGTTAGTCGCGTTAGCCGTTTTTATGAGCAGCGGCATCTTTGCGATAGAGAATTCATTTTTGGATATGCGCAGCGAGCTCTTCGCGGAATCGAAAAAAATAAAAGAATTATTGGGGAAGTCGAAAGATTCGGTCGCGATCAGCAGCATGTGGGACACGTGTCTCATAACGATCTCGCAGATCGACGCGTATTTTAATATGCTCGGCCTGTTTAACAGCGTGCCTGAGAAATATTTGAGTCAGGGATCGGCCGATTATCTGATCAAGTGGATGACGGAGATACGGAAGACGAACGAGCTGAATATAAAGATGCTCGGCCAGACGTCTTCTATCGTAGAGTCCGCTACGCAGTCGCGGATGCGGGTACTGAAAGATTTTTTTCTACGGTTGAACGCCAGGATAGACTCCGAAGTCGCCAATATCAATGCGATCAAGATGTCCATGAAGAAAAATGCGGCAAATTAGCGAAAAAGCGGTGAATTGAAAGGGGCTATGGCTATGTCGAAGGTAAAGGGTTTTGCCGCTATGAATTTTTTTACAGTCCTTATATGCGGTATGCTTGTGTCGGATCTGTCATTTGCTCAGCAGGTGAGTTCCTCGGATGAACGGGGCGATGAAAGCGCTGCCGCGCGGGAGATGCTTTCGGACGAAACGCAAGCCGCGGTAGAGACGGGAGGCTATGTTACAGGCATCGTGACAAGCGTAGGCGGCAGATCTATAGCCGTGCAGGATGTGGATGAGGACGGCGCAACATACCGGATGATAGTAAAAGGTGATACCACGTATACGGGCATAGATGGGCTTTCCGATATCAATGCCGGCGATAGCGTCAGCATTGACTATTACGGCTTGGATGACAATTTGATGGCCGAGACGATCGTTATGGAGAAGAGGGCGGAAGAGGAGGAAGGGCTTCCGAAATTAGAAAAAGTGTTGAGCGATTGAAAGAGAAGAAAGAGGATTTTGAGGCCCGGCCCTTATTCTTTCTTTATTCCTTAATTCACGATATTACCGCCCTCATCATAACGCACCATTTTATCTATTAACTTACCTTCCCTGAAAGAACCTTCCGCTTTGATATTGCCGTTCTCATAAAAGAACTTCCATGCCCCTTCAGCATCTCCATCCTTATACGACCTTACCGCTTTCTCTTTTCCACCGGGATAGTAGATCCTGGTTATCCCGTCCAGACGATCGTTCCGGTAATTTTGTGCCAATTCAAGCTCTCCACTGTCATAATAGACCTTCTCTATACCCTGCCTCTTGCCTTCTTCATACAGAACTTCGCTCTCTAATCTTCCGCCGGCATCGTAATATTTGGCGATCCCGTTACGTTTGCCGTTTACGTATGGCGCCTCGGATTTTAGCGTCCTGTCTTCATAGTATTCTCTGCCCGTGACCAGGTTATCATTGGCGTAATCTTCCTCACGATCTATCTTTCCCGATGGCGAGTAGCATTTTGTGACGCCATGCCGCTTATCGTCCTTATAAAGATCCTCTTTGATCAATTGGCCCGAGATGTAACATTTATCGGTTTTCAGCTTCGCTACGTATTCACTGTCCAGCCTTACCGGAACGAAGCCCTGATAGTGCCTCGTCACGCCTTCTCTCTTGTCATTAATATACGGCTGTTCGCAGAATAGTATACCTTTAGCGTCATACATCTTAAGCATTCCTTCCTTCTTACCGTCCGAGTACGGCTGCTCCAGGCTGCGCTTACCGTCTTTATAATAGTTAATGGTAAGCCCTTCGCGTTTTCCGTCTTTATACATCTGTTCGCTCTGAAGCCACCCGTCATTCGCGTAATACCGCGTCATGCCGTCCGCGATACTGTTCTTGTACATCTTGCAGGACTGGAGGCGGCCGTCCGGCCAAAATATGTATTCGGGGCCCTCCCTCACGCCATCCTTGAAGCTGTATACCGAGCGGAGAGATCCGTCAGTATCGTAGAGCTGCGACCTGCCGTCTCTCTTACCATTACGCATAGGTATTTCGAGCAGCACCGAACCGTCGGGACGTTTTACCACCTTGGTCTCGCCGAGAGCATAGCGACGGTCAGCCGTAAGACATACGATAAAGATGGCGAACAGCACCGACGTAATCACGATTTTTCGGAGCACGTTGTTTTCCTCTCTATGCTTTACTACAAGTATATCATCCTTTGTCAAGGAGTTCATTAATAATTGGTGCCATTTTTTTAGTGTAGCGGATTTCGCGGCAGTATGCTAAAGTTGGTTGGTTATTACGAAACGCCGGTATATGAATGCAACGCTTGCGGGAGGAGGTGCACTTATGATCATAGTTTCAGGGATAATCGCCATCCTGATTTTCACGAGCGTTATAATCCTGCAGAGATTCATGAGAGATATGGCGATCGTTGAGAAAGACCTGCTTAAAGAGATCAAAGAGATGAAGCAGTGCATGATAAGGATAAACGATAAGCAGCTATAGGCCCAAATAGCGTGATTTATCATTGATTTTAGGGGCACAGTTTGATATAATCACGCTTTTGCGATAGAATGTACATATAAAGGGGAGAGGGGATGTCCTCATAATTTCCTCTCCCCCAAAGGGGGGAGAGGATTAAGGTGAGGGGGAAATTGTGTTAATTTGGACAGCAGTGATACGAAGGCGCATAGCTTCCGCCTTCGCAATCAACGCAGGATAGATAAGGTGCTTCGGCGGATTTCGGGCATGAATAGTGAAGGGTCGGGCTTAGCCCTCAACAATTTATTGTGCTAATAGATTAAGGAAAGCTGCCCGCATAGCTCATCCGCCTTCGCTCAAAGCTTTTCAGCTTTGAGCTTCGGCGAGATTTCGCTTACAGGGCTAAGGACTTAAACAGCAGCGCCCGCATAGCTCAATTGGCAGAGCAGGACACTCTTAATGTCAAGGTTCCAAGTTCG
>JAPLMG010000293.1 GCA_026387165.1 Candidatus Omnitrophota bacterium | reverse complement strand
CTGGCTCTCTTTGTACTTAAAGTAGTTGGGATTACTCGTCCGCCATTTCTTCATATTCTCCAGCTGGCGCTGGTACTGGCATTCCAAAGAAGAGCATACCGTCTGATTCGGGCGGTATTTGTTGGCAAGAAACGATTTACCGCAAACCTTGCAAAACCTTTCCTCATCCATATTCCACCTCTCTCTACCGTTATGCTTTTAAGAATATCTCCCTTACCGTTAAGGAAGCCGCGCCAAGCGAGACCGCATCTTCTCCGAGAGCGCTCGTTATTATTTTGACTGCGCCTGCCTGCTCCGAAAAAGCAAGCTTCTTGACGGTTTCGCGGATGGGGCCCAGGATAAGTTCCCCGGCCTTCTCCACGCCGCCGCCGACGACCACCACTTCGGGATTGAACAGATTTACCAAATAAGCTATCCGCACTCCTAAGTTCATTCCGGCGTTCCGCACTATGTCGGTTGCGATCTCATCGTCCTGTTTGGCCGCCTCGATCACCACTTCGGTGCTGATATTCTTCGGATCGCCTTTCGCGCAGGCCACTATCTTTGTGCCGACGCCTTTCTCTATCTCATGTTTTGCCATCCGGATTATCCCCAGATCCATACCCCATGGCTTCAGATACTGCGAAGACCTGAAGAAGAGAAGCTCCTCCTCTTTGGATATGTGTTCGTGCGAGATCTGTATCTCCCCGGCATTGCCTCCGGCGCCGAAGTACGCGTCGCCTTTTATTATTATCCCGCATCCGACGTCAGAATACATGTAGAGAAGGTCTTCCACGTCGGCTTTCGGGTTGAGCCGCTTCTCCCCGAACGCCGCGCACGCCGCGCCCGAGCCCATAAATACATCTATGCCGAATTTTTCCCTGACGGCGTCTATCGTGGGATGAAAACGATTATTGGAGCAGGCGGCTCCTATGCCGACAGCCTTTATCTTTCCTCTTTCAACCCCCGCCTTTTCTAAAAGCTCCCCTATCGATTCGATCGCTTTCAGGGTGATCTCGCCTGTATCGCCCGCGGGTGTCGGTATTTTAGCTTTTGATACAACATTAATGGAGAAGTCCGTGACTGTCGCAATAATATTTGAAGCGCCTATGTCAAGGCCCACCACATAAAGGCCTTTCGCATTCAACTCAATGAGCTCCGGACGCCTCCCGCCCGTCGAGACATCACACCCGGTCTCTACCAGCATCCCTTTGGCAATATAATCCTTCATATAGTTGGATATGGATACGATGTTGATGTCAGTGATATGGGATATTTCTGTTCTTGATATGGGGCCTTTTTTCCTTATCAACTCGAGTATTGCTAAGTTTTTTCTCTCCTTATCTGATAGAGAACGATGATGAAACAGCCCTTCCTGCTTTATATCCATTTTCTTAACCTTTCGTGTTTATACGATCTGCTTCGCCCTTCAAACCGAAAACTTCAATGGGGCTTCGTAGCACCTATCCTTACGAAGCTCAAAGCTTCCGCCACAAAGATCGGCGGATCCGCCTCTATGCGGAGAAAAGCTTTGAGCAAAACAGGGTAGTTAGAAACTAACTTTTGAAGTAAGTATACCTGATTGAGAACAAAAAGTCAACTACGGATAGGCAGATTTTAGTGGTGTTAACAAAGATAGGATTATTGTAGGATGGTCAAAACGTTTGCCCAGTACCATTACTCGCTATGGCTGTGCCCTAAACCTGAGCTGTTGAATTCTCGGCCCGCATCCATAAAGAGCTTGTTACTATACACCCGTTCGTTGACGGTAACGGCAGGACGGCGCGGCTTCTTATGAACCTTGCCCTTTTACAGACGGGATATGTCATTACCATAATCCCCCCTATTTTACGAAACGAGTATATAACCGCCATTAAGAAATCGCAGATTGAGCCGAAGGATGATAAGCCCTTTATCAATTTCATCTCATCTATGGTATTTGAATCGGCAAAGGAATATATCAGGCTGTTAGATGCTTTATGAAAGTAATTATTTATGCCAGAGTATCGACTAAAGAACAGGCCGAGCAAGGATACTCTCTCGAAGCCCAAGAAATAGAATGTCGGCGATTCGCTACCGCTAACGGCTATGAGGTAGACGCTTGCTTCGTGGAGCGCGGCGAGAGCGCGAAGACTCAGAACAGAACCGAGCTTCAAAAACTCATCAAATACGCCATCCAGAACAAGAAGAAATTAACCGCCCTTATAATCTGGAAATACGACCGCTTGGCGAGAAACCTATCCGACCAGATAGAGCTCGTAAAGTGCTTTAGCGCAGTCGGTATGCGGGTATTGTCGGCTACCGAAAATAACGAGGATAACTCAACGGGCCGA
>JAPLMG010000039.1 GCA_026387165.1 Candidatus Omnitrophota bacterium | reverse complement strand
TTGCGTTCACGTCAGTCCTTAAAAGGGCGATAAGGACACTCTGGATAACCCTGGACGGAATGGACCTGATGTGGATACCCGTATATAATTCATGGCGCTTGAACGAGAGGCATTACGGCGCTTTACAGGGCCTCAATAAATCCGAGATGGCAGCGAAGTTCGGAGAAGAGCAGGTTTTGGTATGGCGCAGAAGTTACGACACTCCGCCTCCGGCGCTGGAAAAAGACGACCCGCGCAGCCCGGCGAAATACCCGCGCTACAAAGATCTGAAGACTAGCGAGATTCCGCTGACCGAGTGCCTCAAAGATACGGTCGCGAGATTCCTGCCTTATTGGCTCAAGACTATAGCGCCGAAAGTTCGATCAGGTAAGAAAGTGATAATCGCCGCCCACGGAAACAGCCTGAGGGCCCTGGTGAAATATCTGGATAACGTCTCGGATGAGGATATAGTGGGATTGAATATACCTACCGGGCTGCCGTTGGTCTATGAGCTGGATGACAATTTAAAGCCGATCAGAAATTATTATCTCGGAGATCCCGAAGAAGTTAAAAAAGCGATGGAAGCGGTCGCAAATCAGGGCAAGGCGAAAAAGACGTAAGTTGTAATGACAAATGACAAAATTCAAATGACAAATAAAATTAAAAATTCAAATTCCAAAATCTTAGTTTTGTTATTTGGTATTTGAACATTTGTTATTCAATTGACATTTGTGCTTTGACATTTGACATTTAATATTGTGGAGATATGATGGTGAAAATTAAAATTTTATGGATATCTTATTATGCCGATGAGTAAGCTAAGACTCTGTAATACAGGCGGCTTGTCTTGTTCGGGCGGGGATAGGAGCTTGAATTACGGGCAATTACGGGGACATGTACATTTTGTACGTGTCCCCGTAATTATACGTGTTCCCGTAATTACAGAAACCGCATGTTAAAGAATAAGAAATGTATATTGTCGCTTTATCATCTTTCCACTCTATTGATTATTATTTGATATGTTAAGGTATAAAAAAGTTTGCGTTTGTTTATTGATTACTTGCTATAGTATGGTATACTTATAATGGGCGAAGTCAATTTTTTTTGATGCGATAATATAATACTTTATAAAGTTATTGCAAAGGATGTCACGATGATGACTTATCCGAAAATTCGAAAGAAAATTTCAATCAAGATAGTCGCCGGCATTCTTACTATTTTCTTTATATGGTATGATGTGGCGTGGGCCCGCGATTTATATTTTTACGGCGAATCATCGGATTCGGCGGCATCTCAGAATATTGCTGATGAACAGCGGAAGCAGGAGCAGTCAAATAAGTTCTCGCCTTCTTATTTGATAGAACAGCAGAAGAAACACGAGATGGTGATCGGCCAGAAGCAGGCGGCGGAAGACGACATCACTAACCTTCAGGAAAGACTTAAAAAGAAACTTAGCGATGAGTCTAACGATACGGGTTGGAACCTGAGGAATCTGCGAGGTGGCGGTACAGGTCTTCCTGCAAAGGCGGCCGCCAAAAAAAATTCTCCTGCCGAGAGGCCGGTCGCGGAGGCGCAGGCTGTCACTGTCAAAGAGGATGAGTCCATAGTTATAAAATTGAAGGGGCAGGGAATAGGCAACGATAATACAAGGATAAATTTTATCATAGTCTCGGGCCCGGAAAAAGGAGGGCTGGAATTGAAAGATCCCGGCGATCCTTCAGAATATATTTACACCCCGCATACAGGCATGACAGGAATTGATATCTTCACGTTTAAAGTAAAGGATGAGAGCAGTTATTCCGAGATAGCGCTGGTCCTTATCAATATAAAGCCTGCCAACACCAAGCCCGAGGCTGAGGCCTCAAGTATAACTGTAACTCAAGGAACTTCAAAAGTCATTATATTAAGCGCGACAGATGAAGATGGGGATATTCTCGAATACGAGATCGTGTCAGGTGTTAAGCTTGATGATGGAGGTAACAAGATACGCACCGGGCACGGCATGCTGGAGCGCGACCCAAGCGTCCTATCTCAGTATACTTATACTCCGGATGATGACTATATAGGCGATGATGCTTTCACCTTTAGGGTTAAAGATGGCGAGGGAGAAGAAGATGAGGCGGTCATTTCTATCAGTGTGGAGAGGGCCGAAAACCGCAGGCCCGAGGCCGCGGCTCAGGATGTCACGCTAAGCGAAGATAGGCAGGAACGTATAATTTTAAGCGCAAGCGACGCGGACGGAGATCCTATTTCCGATTACGAGATAGCCGGCGCTCCGTCTCACGGCCGCCTGGAGCTTGAGAATACGGGTAATCCTTCAATATATGTCTACATACCCGACGCGGATTATAACGGCGGCGACTCGTTCGCTTTCAGGGTAAAAGACATTAACGGAAACTGGTCGGATCCCGCTGCCGTGACTTTAAGTATAGAGGGAGTGAATGACGCGCCGGTAGCCAACGCTCAGGATCTTACCGTAGCGCAGGATGGGGAACTTTCGGTTACGCTCGGCGCCACTGATGTAGATAGCCCGGCGCTTACTTATATGATAGTAGGGGGCCCTAAGCATGGAAGGATAATAGGCGATGGGCAAAACGTTATTTACGTGCCGGATGAAGGTTTTACCGGCAGTGATGTTTTTACTTTTAAGGCAAGTGATGGTGAGGCGGATTCAGAGAGCGTGAATATCTTTATAGATGTTAAGGATACTATCGCCCCCGCCATAATTCTAGACGCCTCCACACCGAGCCTCATAAACACTAAATCCCTCGCCGTCTCCTATAAGGTGGACGGCATCGATAAGACCAGGACCTTCTCAGGGCTCTCCGAGGGCGTCAATAGCTTAACGATAACCGAGGTGGACTTGGCAGGTAATACCCAGATAAAGAACTTCAATGTGACCGTGGATACTATCGCGCCTGCCATAACGCTCGATGCCTCTACCCCAAGCCTTATCAACGCGAAATCATTGACCGTCTCATATAAAGCCGACGGCGTCGATAAGACCAAGGCCTTCTC
>JAPLMG010000004.1 GCA_026387165.1 Candidatus Omnitrophota bacterium | reverse complement strand
ATAAAAGAGGGGTTATTAACAGCATAGCAAAAGAGATAGCCGGCGCTAAGCAGGAGAAGTCTTCCGATGGAAAAGAGCCGGTGAAGTATCTGTTCGTGACCGATGATCCTGGCAGAGCGATGGAGATCGAAAGCGTTCTTGGCGATAAGGGTGTAGTCGTCAACGTGGCGGCAGGCGCTGACGTTATAAATTCCGCGCGCGGCAGATTGCCCGATATCAGCAGCATATCCTGGATGTCAATAGCCACTAATGATAGCGAAGCCGGCATAGGAGCTGTCTTATCGCACTACAATAACCCAAATAACAAAGGCAATGATAACAGGATCAATTCGTTGATCACTTCGACCACGCTTGGAGAAGACGACCAGGCGAAGATACCCGCGGCCGCGCTGCTTACAATACTCATAAAACTTGCTTCGCAGGGCCAGACTACCGTGATGACGGTCGGCTGCAGGCAGAAGACGGTTGACGCGCTGACGACGGCCCTGATGGGCGGCTTCAGGCTATTAAGGCTGGCGAAACTGCAGATAGACAGGCTTGTCAGCGAATTCTTCGCCTCGCTACACGTTACGGCGAGGTCGCTGTAAAAGAGAGATTGCTTCGTCGGCCATGCCGGCCTGCGGCCGGCTAGGCCTCCTCGCAATGACGAAGAGGCCAAAGCGCGCTCGCAATGACGGAAGAAGCCTTTGGCGGCTTCGCAATGACGATTAAATATGCCCGCGCCGCAGGCGTTCGAGCCCCATATCACCCATATGGTCTCAGCTGCGATGCCGGGCATGTTTTTCATCTCGAAAGTGCTTGACAGAAACACGCTGTGTGGTATATTGAGTTTGCGTCCGGGATAAGATTAAATAGGTTTACCGCTTGATTCTTTTAAGAAGAGTCAGGCGGTTTTTATTTGTACGGTATTAAAAAGGGGGAACCTATGAAACAGGTCTCGGGCATCAATGATTACAGAAATTTAGTGCAGGAGATTAAGCGTAGAATTCGTAAGGCGCAATATGAGGCTTTGAAAGCCGTCAATAAGGAGCTGATAGCTCTTTATTGGGATATAGGCGCTCTTATAGTTGAGGAACAGAAAAAGCACGGTTGGGGCAAATCCATCGTGGAAAATCTTGCTAAAGATCTGCAAAATGAATTTCCCGGAATGCAGGGTTATTCGAAAGATAACATATGGCGCATGCGTAAATTTTACAGTCATTATAGTAAAAATCAAAAACTTGCACCATTGGTGCAAGAAATAGGATGGACCCATAACATTATCATTATGGAGAACTGTAAGGATGATCTTGAAGAAGGAGACGAGTTCTTTATTGATATTCTTTTATATCATTGCCACCTGAAGTGTCTTGTAGCGATTGAATTGAAAGTTGGAAAATTTCTGCCGGAGTATGTCGGTAAGATGCAGTTTTATCTTGCCGTTTTGGATGATAGAGTCCGCGCGAAAGGAGAAAACCCATCCATAGGAATTATTGTCTGCAAATCAAAGGCCAGGACAATCGTAGAATATGCGCTTCGGGAAAGCAAAAAACCAATAGGTGTGGCTACATACTTGATGACCGAACGCCTGCCAAAAGATCTCAGGCGAGCACTGCCTTCCCCGGAGCAAATATCCAAATTATTAGAAGACATAGCCATTGATTAATAATCTCCCGCGTCGCAGGCACCGGAGCCCCATATCACCTATATGGTCTTGGCTTACGATGCCGGGCATGTTTTTTCATGCGGTATTTAAAGGCAGAAAAGTACAGAATTTACCCATTGTGGTAAAGTCCGGTGCGATGTGAGGCCGTAATTTGCGACCCCAAACGTCTATTCCTGCTTAAAGCCTATAATGCGGCGCGGCTTTTCCGGCGGTGGAGCCATGAGCTGACGTATTGCTTCAAAGATACTTTGTATTTCTACGTCGTGCTTTTCGGTTTTTCGTTCGAGTTCGTTAAGTTTATGGGCAAGCTCTTTATGCGTGGACAAGATCTGCCGTAATTTAACAAAGGCGCGCATAATAGCTATGTTAACATTAATGGCTCTCTTGCTATTAAGAACGCCGGATAGCATAGCTACGCCTTGTTCCGTAAAAGCGTATGGTAGATACCGAGTTCCTCCTCTGCCTGGGGCCGCAAGCTGCGATGTTACATTTGAGATCACAGATTGTGATCTCAAAGATTGCGTCTCTGCTGATGTTAGTTGAAACATAAAATCTTCCGGAAATCTTTCTACATTACGCTTAACTGCTTGGATAAGAATTCTTGTTTCTACCCCATAAAGTTTAGCCAAATGCGTGCTTAGCATAACCTTTTGTCCTCTAATAATATAAATTTTGTTTTCAATAACCTCCTGGGGTATTAAATCCTTCATAATTACCTCTCTTTCATCCTTCGCTTCGCTCAGGATGGAACCCTGAACTTACGCAAATGGTTTCTGCCTGTATAGGCGTTATGTCCCCCTACCAAATTTGCTACGCAAATTTGGTGCCTACTGCTATGCTATTGCCTTGCTGGCTATACTATAAGACGGAAAAAAGAGTAAAATTATTGCAATTTATTTTTAAATAGTTTTTATCCGACGAGAAAATATTTTGGTTAAAAACTAAAAAGAGAGATTGCCTATGGAAAAATGGGACAGTCCTTATTCTTCCGACTGTTAAATATGCCCGCGTCGCAGGCACTCGGGCCCCATATCACCCATATGGACCTGGCCTACGATGCCGGACATGTTGTTCATTTATGAAAAAGATTTCGAGCGCGGAACATAGCGTCTATGATCGGATGCGCACGATCATTGAGAACGCCAGAGGCAATGTCGTCCGTGTGGTCAACGCGGAGATGGTCACGGCCTATTGGCGCATTGGAAAAGAAATTGTCGAAGAAGAACAAAGAGGGGAAGCCCGCGCCAGCTATGGCAAATCGGTATTGAGCAACCTTGCCGTGAAGCTTACTGCTGAATTCGGCAAAGGGTTCGATGAGTCGAATTTGCGCAACATCAGACATCTATATCTTATTTTTCCAATTCGTGACGCACTGCGTCACGAATTGAGTTGGACGCATTGTCGCATTCTTATGAGGATTGATAATCCCATGGCGCGCTCATTTTATGAAATCGAATGCGAAGATAATGATGGACGGACAGAGGGTTTATATAGCTGAGTAATTTTGAACGCAATCGAAAGTGCTTGACAGAAACACGCTGTGTGGTATATTGAGTTCACGCGCATAGCCCCGTTTGAATCTTTTAAAAGATTTAAGCGGGGTTATTTATTTTTATGAGTTCTTATAGCCAAAGGAGGGAAATGTTATGAAGCAATCACAATCACTTGTTCTTTTTCATCAAAACACTGTTCGTAGGCATTGGGATGGAGACAAGGAGCTTTGGTATTTTTCTGTAGTGGATATTGTACAAATATTGACCGACTCCACAATCCCAAGACGATATTGGAGCGATCTCAAAACGAAGCTTCATGCAGAAGGAAGTGAAGTGTACGAAAAAATCGTACAGTTGAAAATGGCTGCTCCGGATGGAAAGCAAAGAGAGACGGACTGTTTATCCACCGAAGATTTGTTTCGCGTTATTCAATCCATCCCCTCGCCTAAGGCGGAACCGTTCAAGCTGTGGCTGGCTAAAGTAGGCTACGAACGCATTGAAGAAACCGAGGATCCTGAGCTGGCGATGGAACGGGCCATGAAAACATATCTTAAGAAAGGGTATTCGAGAGAATGGATCAATCAGAGACTCAAAAGCATTGAAGTGCGCAAAGAGCTGACCGACGAGTGGCAGGATCGGGGCATGAAAGAGGGGATAGAATACGCGATATTAACCGATGAGATCACGTGCGCATGGGCAGGCAGAAGCGTGAAAGGGTACAAAAAAATAAAAGGTCTCAAGAAGCAAAGTCTGCATGATAATATGACCAACCTTGAGCTGGTACTCAATATGCTTGCTGAAGCATCAACCACCGCTATCTCCAAAAAGGAACTACCCAGGGGTCTGCCGGCGAACCAGCAAATCGCGTGCCAAGGCGGTAAGATCGCGGGCAACGCGCGGAAAGCTTTGGAAAAGCGGTTAAAGCGTCCGATCGTCTCAAGACAGAACTACTTAATAGAAAGGGAATCTCAGAAGAGGATAAAGAAAGGTGTATGATACGGCGTCGTGATGTAAATCGCGCTCGAATCTTTAAAAAGATTTAAGTGGGGTTATTTTTTTGTAGGTTTTTAGTTATTTATAATTCCGGAGATCAAGATGAAAATTTTGACAAACAGGGAATATGGCAGGTTTTTGAGGGAGATTAAAGCGCGTATTATTACGGCCCGAATTCAGGCCGTCAGATCAGTTAATAAGGAACTTATAAAATTATATTGGGATATCGGTAAAACTATTGTAAAGAGGCAGGAACAATATAAATGGGGAGATGCAGTTGTTGAAAAACTCGCACTTGATTTAGCCGAAGAGTTTAACGGAGTGTCAGGTTTTTCTGTACAAAATTTATGGAGAATGAGGCTTTTATATCTTGCGTACAAAGATAATGCAAAACTCGCACAGCTTGTGCGAGAAATTCCATGGGGGCAGAATATTGTGATAATGCAGATGGTCAAAGACGCTAAAGAACGCGAGTATTATATTCGCGCGACGGCTGAAATGGGCTGGAGCCGCAATGTTCTGTTAAATCAGATCAAAGCCGGGGCGTATCAATATCAAAAAAATATGCCGAAACAGCATAATTTTCCGAAAACTCTTCCGGAGCATCTTGCTGAACAGGCCGATGAATCCATTAAAAGCGCCTATAATCTTGATTTTCTCGACATTAAAAAACCTGTTATTGAACGGGAATTAGAATTCGCCAATAGGTATCATACTGTGCGCGGATAGAGACAGTATTGTGGTGGAATATGCTTTGCGTAGTGTAAAAAAACCTATCGGAGTAGCTGAATACTATTTGACGAAGAAACTGCCCAAAGCGTTCAGGGGGAACCTGCCTGACGCGAAAGCCCTGAAACTACCGATACAGCAGGAATTAATGGGTTAGAATATGCGTGCCGGTATTGCAGGCACCGGAGCCCCATATCACCCATATGGTCTTGGCTTACGATGCCGGGCATGTTTTTTATTTCATAAAATTTATTGAAGGAGAAAAATTATGAAGAAGATCTCGAGCGCGGAACATAGCGTCTATGATCGGATGCGCACGATCATTGAGAACGCCAGAGGCAATGTCGTCCGTGTGGTTAACACGGAGATGGTCACGGCCTATTGGCGCATTGGAAAAGAAATTGTCGAAGAAGAACAAAGAGGGGAAGCCCGCGCCAGCTATGGCAAATCGGTATTGAGCAACCTTGCAGTGAAGCTTACTGCTGAATTCGGAAAAGGGTTCGATGAGTCGAATTTGCGTAATATCAGACATCTATATCTTATTTATCCAATTCTCGACGCACTGCGTCGAGAATTGAGTTGGACGCATTATCGCATTCTTATGAGGGTTGATAATCCCATGGCGCGCTCATTTTATGAAATCGAATGCGTTAAGAACAGATGGTCCGCGCGGGAATTGGAGCGCCAAAAAGGCAGCCTTCTTTTTGAACGCCTTGCTTTAAGCAAAAACAGGAAAAGTCTCATGAAGTTGGCCCTGAAGGGCCAGGAATTGCAGTCCTATAATGATATGATCAAGGATCCGTATGTTTTGGAATTTACCGGATTATCGCCGCAGCCTAAACTATACGAAAGCAATAAGAATTTAGGAGCCCGATCCAAAAAGGGGCGCTTATACCGTATCCAGCAGGATCATTTATAGATTCCCGCTTTCGCGGGAATGACAAACACGAAAGCGCCCAATTATCTTGACACTACTCCGGGCATGTTTTTTCATATTGAAAATTATTGCTACATTTCCTATAGTAAACATATGAAATGCATATCATTATGTAAAACAATTTGACAAAATGACTATATATGATATACTTGTAGCATCGAAAGATAAGGATATCGCTTTATATGAATATCAATCAATTAATTGAGTTTGATCGTCTGTCCAGGGAAGATGGCCGTAAATACGATAAAAAACGCGGTCTTTACGACGACATTGCCCGGGATGTCGGAGCTCATTTTATTGGGATCGTTGGGCCTCGCGGCGCCGGCAAAACAATCATGCTCAAGCAACTGGCTCTGGCAAATGACGGATCTTTTTATGTATCCTTAGATACTATGGAGGGCGACCTCTTTGATATGGTCAAGACTTTGCATGAAACGATGCGGATTAAGTTATTCTTATTGGACGAGGTACATGTTTATCCCCGTTTTGAGGCTGATCTAAAAAAAATCTACGATCTTATTGATATAAAGGTGATCTTTACCAGTTCCACGGCGCTTGGAATGTATGAATCAGGATACGATTTATCGCGACGCGTTCTGTTAAAGACCCTTTATCCTTTTTCACTGCGTGAATACGCGCGCTTTAAATATGGACAGGAATTTAGCGCTTTGACCCTCTGGGATATTGTGGAGAAAAAGGTCCCCGCGGATATTTTAAGGGCAGGAGAGCATTTTTTACCGTATATGCAGGGTGGCCTTATGCCGTTCGCTCTACGGGAACCGGAACCTCTTGCTCTTTTAGGAAATATTCTCAAAACGATTATTTTTAAAGATATACCGCGTATTGCGAGGCTCATGACCGATGAATTAGATAAGATCGAGATGCTTGTTCGTTTTATCGGGCTTTCAGGAATAGACGGGATCAATTATTCCTCCGCGGCGCATAACACGCATATTACGAAGTATAAAGCCGAACAATATATTGCACTTTTGGAACGAGCCTTTGTTCTGCACAGAGTTTTCCCGCTGGGGACCAATGTGATGAAGGAACCAAAAGTTGTCATGGCCCTGCCATACCGGCTATTGTATAGACCGCTTGATGAGGCTATAGGCGGCTTGCGGGAAGACTTTTTTGTGGAGGCATTTAGGGCTTTGAGCAAAGAGGTCTTTTATCTTAAATCCATGCGCGGTCAAAAAACGCCGGATTATCTTATCCGCGATTTTGAAGACATCGTCTTCGAGGTTGGCGGCAAAGGTAAAGGACGGAGCCAGTTCAAGGGGGTGGATATTAAAAGAAAAATTATCCTTGCCGATGGCTATGACATGACCGACATACGCCGTCCGTTATTTCTTGCGGGCCTGCTCATCAAAGGGTGAAGCGCCATGAAATGGCAGCGAGAACCGAAAATATCGGTGCCTTGCGGGCTCAAAAGAGATTGCCCGACCGTGCCGCAGGCACTCAAACCCCATATCACCCATATGCCCGTGGCTTAAGATGCCGGGCATCTTTTTCATTATCGAAAGCGCTTGACAGAAACATGCTGTGTGGTATATTGAGTTCACGCGCATAGCCCCGTTTGAATCTTTAAAAAGATTTAAGCGGGGTTGTTTTTTTGTAAGTTCCTATAGTCAGATGAAAGGGATGTAAGTATGAAAGATTTAATACCGCAGGAGGTTATTGAGAGAAAGATTTATCTTATCAGAGGGCATAAGGTGATGCTCTCCATGGATCTGGCAAAGCTTTATGGAGTACCACCCATGCGGTTAAATGAGCAGGTTAAGCGAAATATAAAGAGATTCCCCGACGACTTTCTGTTTCAGTTGAATGGCGAGGAGTATAAAATCTTGAAATCGCAAATTGCGATTTCAAGTTGGGGTGGTGCCAGACGAGCCAACCCATATGCCTTTACGGAACGAGGCGTTGCAATGCTGTCGAGCGTACTCAATAGCGAACGCGCCATTGAGGTGAATATAGCTATTATACGGGCGTTTGTGCGGCTGCGAGAGATCCTGCTGACTCATAAGGATCTCGCCTCTAAAATTGCGGCCCTTGAGCTCAAATATAAGAATCATGATATGAGGCTTTCCGAATACGATAAACACATAATGGCGATTTTTGAAGCAATTAAAATGCTCATGGCTCCGCCGCCGGGAAAATCGCGGCGCATGATAGGGTTTAAACAGGAATAAAGCCTTATTAGATATACTATCTCGCAATGACGGTTGAAATATGCCCGCGCCGCAGGCACTCGAGCCCCATATCACCCATATGGACTTGGCTTACGACGCCGGGCATGTTTTTAGCTTGACCCTTCGTCAGGGTCGAAAGTGCTTGACAGAAAGATGCCGTGTGGTATATTGAGTTTACGCGCATAGCCCCGTTTGAATCTTTTAAAAGATTTAAGCGGGGTTATTTTTTATTCTTCTAAGTTCAAATTTGTGCCACAGCTTGCGGCACAAATACCATGGAGCATAATCACACCGCGGTGGTGTAATGCAAATCCGCCGTAATCTTGACAACCATAATTTCATAGGGTATACTATGTTTAGATATGTGGACATATGTCCACTATAATGGACATGAGGATATGAGATGCCTATCAGGAACGTTCTGGATAATCTGCTTAATCATGCGGTCAAGACGGGAATATTGCGTATATTGTGCGAACGTGATATCGGCTGGACCGGAAGAAAGCTGGCGAAAGAGCTCTTCGTAAGCCCCACCACGGCGAACAAATTTCTCAAAGGGCTGGCGAAGGACGGAATAATTGATATTAAAAACGCGGGCAACTCTTACCTTTATTCCATAAACAGGGATAACCACGCGGTAAGATCGATCTTAAGGCCGTTTTTCGAAAAGGAAAGAGAGGTTTACGATAACGCGCTGTCTCTGATAAGAAAATCGCTTTCGAGATGTGACGCGACGATCCTGTCGGCGGCGATATTCGGCAGCGTTGCCACAAATGAGGAAATATCCGGCAGTGATATAGACCTGGTGGTTGTCATCGAAAATTTAAAGGACAAAAAGACCGTAGAGCGCGGCCTGGATGATATAGCCAGGATCATGGCGCAGAGATTTCAAACTGCTGTCTCTCCGTATATCATCACCGGTAGTCAGTTTAGGAAGAAGCATATGGCCAAAGACTCTCTGATATCGGAAATATTAAAATCCTATATTCTGATATATGGCAAGCCCATTGAAAGAATAATCATATGACAGCAAAGAAACATAAGATAGTTGAAGTTGATAAATCGGCATTCGCGAACTATCTAAAGAAGGCGGAAGAGTTTTACATGGCGATGCTTTATGCCGAAAAGTCCGAGTATTGGAATGCTGCCGGGCTGAACGCGGTTCATTGCGCAATCTCAATATCAGACGCTCTTCTTGTTAAATTCGGCGGTATCCGCTCCATCGATTCCGACCATAAAGCGGTAGTCGATATTATGAAACAAAATCTTAATTTAAAAGAGATAGACAATAAACTCTCAGGCCTAATGCGCATCTTATCGAAAAAATCTCTTATAGAATATGATAACACAGTTTTTTCTAAAAACGACGCCGTGGAGACAATGAAACAATCAGAACGATTTTACACCTGGGCCCGCCAAGAACTATTGAAATAATATAAAATCAGCATCACCCATATGGTCTTGGCTTACAATGCGGGCATGTTTTTTTAGCATCCGGACGGCGGGAATGTGGTAAAATATCAGCATGACAAAAGGAGCCCGTAGAAGCACAATAATAATATCCTTAATAATCGTCCTCGCGGCGGTCTTGAGGTTCTACGGCCTCGCCAGAGAGAGCCTCTGGCTCGACGAAGCTCTCTCGCTCAAAGTCGCGGAGCAGGGCCCGCTCTTCATACTTATTCAAATCGCTTTCGATAACCACCCCCCTCTCTATCTCCTGATCCTGCATTTCTGGATAAAAATATTCGGCCCCGGCGTATACGCATTAAGGGCCCTTTCCGCTATTTTTGGGACAGCGGCTGTGTACCTCATCTACAGGCTAAGCCGCGCGATCTTCAAAGAGAAGACGGCCATTTTAAGTTCCGCACTCTTCGCGCTCTCTATCTTTCAGGTCTTCTATTCGCAGGAGGCGAGGATGTATATACTTCTCGCGCTCTTGACGCTCGCGTCCGTATATTCTTTTATCAAATTGCTTGACGGCCCCCCGGGGCGCAGGCAGATGCTTTTCTATATCATATCGAGCATGTTGCTTTTATATACCCACTATTCGGCCATTACCATTATCCTTGTGCAGAATATCTATTTTCTCATCCGATACATGGAAGATAGAGAGCATCCGCTCCTTAAGATCAAAGACTGGCTCCTGTCCCAGGCCGCCATACTCCTATTGTATATGCCGCTGATACTGGCGGGATTGTCGCGAAGCATCATCGTTAAGACGAAGACCACGATCTTCCCCAAAAGCTATCCTTTAATAGAGTCGCTTATAGGGATCTCCGGGTCCGCGCTTCTGGCGGCCATATTTTTCGGGGCGATACTATATTATTTACTGCGTACATTTAAGGCAAGGCGCGAAACCAATAGCCCAAAAGACCGTTCGTTTTTTGTCCTGCTATGGCTGGTAATTCCCGTGGCCCTGACTTATATTTTTTACAAGTTTGTGCGCTGGCCGTTCGACGCCAAATATTTTATGGTATCGGCGCCCGCGCTCTTTATTCTCGCGGCCTACTCGGTCAACCTGATAAAAAAGCGCTTCATCAGAAACTCCGTTATAATCGCCGCCATCATATTGTCCCTGGCGCAGTTAGCGTTTTATTACAATGATTTTAACAGGATGCGATGGGACGCCGCGGCCCTCTATATAGAAAAGACTGCCATGCCGGGGGACCTCGTCCTCTTTAACGATAAGGCCGGCTCGAGGAGCGTCTTCGATTATTATTTTAAAAGGAAAGACGTGACAGAGGCCCTTATTTCGCCAAAATGCCTGAAACTTCCCTTTGTCGGGATAGACCGGGAGACCGTAGAGGATCTTAAGACGCAGGCCGCGGGCCGCGGACGTGTCTGGGTAGTCTTATCCAACGCGCCCGATATTGACAGGCTCATAGAAAAGACTATGGGGGCCGATTATACAATAGCCGAACACAAGATATTCGGATCGGTTTACTATGTAAACCGGAAGATAAAGAATATAATAGAGATATTCCTCCTGGTAAAAAAATAATATCATGCCGCAACAGATAGAATATTCGGTGGTTATTCCTTTATATAACGAAGAAGAATCCCTGCCCGTCCTCCAGGAAGAGCTTCACGCCGCCATGGAAAGCCTGGGGCGCGGTTATGAAATTATTTACGTGAATGACGGCAGCGCCGATTCCTCGCTTGAAGCGCTGAGCGCCCTTAAAGAGAGATATCCGAAGATAAGAATAATATCATTGTTAAAAAATAAAGGGCAGTGTAAGGCCCTGGCAGCCGGTTTCAGGGCCTCTCTCGGCGAGTGGATCATAACAATGGACGCGGATCTCCAGAACCCGCCATCAGAAATTTGCAAACTTTTGGAGTTTAAGGACGAATACGATCTTATAATCGGGAGAAGAAAAATAAGAAAGGATAGCTACTCTAAAATTGCCGCCTCCAGGCTGGCGTGGTTTATCAGGCTTTTAGTTCTAAGGGACACCTGTAAGGACGCGGGCGCGGCACTAAGGATCTATCGAAGAAGCATGATAGGCAGAATACCTTTATTCAGGAGATTCTACTATTATTTTCCGTATCTTGCCCGGACCAGAGGCTTTAAAGTGAAGGAGATCGATGTAGAGCACAGGCACCGCAGGTTCGGCCGCTCCAAATACGGCAATTTAAAAAGAGCGGCTGAAGGAGTCGTGGATCTGTGGAAGGTGCGCCGCATAGTAAAAAAAGCAGGCAGGTTACCGGCATGGTCTCAATAATAACCCCGACTTATAATGAAGCGGAGAATATAAGGCAGTTCATTTCAGATGTATCCGAGGCCTTAAAGATAAACCGCATGGACGGAGAACTGATAATCATAGACGACAATTCTCCCGATGGTACGGCTCTTTTGGCGCGCGGCCTGCAGTCACAGTATAATAATTTGGAGGTGATGACGAGAGATGGTTCTCCGTGCCTTTCGCGCGCCGTTCAGGAGGGGTTCGGAAGAGCTAAAGGCGAAATAGTCGTCGTAATGGACGCCGACCTGAGCCATCCCGCCGAAGCCATACCGCGTCTTGTCGAACCGTTAAGGCTGGGGCGCTGCCAGATGGCCATATGCAGCAGGTATGTCGCTGGAGGGGGAGTAACAGAATGGCCTCTTTTCAGGCGCGCGGTATCGCGGGCGGGGGCCATATTGGCAAATGCGATAGCTCCTAATGTGAAAGACGCCGCCTCAGGATTTTTTGCGGTCAAAAGAAGCGTCCTTGAGGGGATCAAATTCAGTTCAAACGGCCAGAAGATAGGCCTGGAGATAATAGCCAAAGGGAATTATACCGATATATTGGAAGTTCCGTACATCTTCAGGAACAGGCAAAAAGGGAAGAGCAAGTTTACCCTAAAAGTGGCCCTCGCCAATCTGGCGTCCTCGTTCTTTTTATTCTCATCAAGAGATTCCTGCTCCCAATAAGTGTAATAGATTAGCATCAGGGTGAGAAAGCGCTTGACCCTTCGACCTTTCGGCTTGGTTCGGCTTGGATCATCACAGGTTGCTCAGGGTGAGAAAGTGCTTGACAGAAAGATGCTCTGTGGTATATTGAGTTCACGCGCATAGCCCCGTTTGAATCTTTAAAAAGATTTAGGCGGGGTTATTTATTTTTATGGTATAGGAAAGTATAAAATACTTTCCTACAAAATTTGCGTGGCAAAATTAGTAGCCCACAAGGCTATAGACAGTCAGTAGGCATCCGGTTTTTGTATGAAAACCGGATAGGATGAGGGGAATGGCTAAGAGGGATAGGATGAGGAGGATGAAGCGAAACAGTATAGAAAAGTGCAGGAAACTACGTAAAGATCAAACGGATGCCGAACGCGTACTTTGGTCGATATTGCGCAATCGTCAACTATCCGGAGTAAAATTTAGAAGACAGTTTCCTGTCGGCAGATATATATTAGATTTCTATTCCCCCGAATACAATCTTGGTATTGAGGCTGACGGCGGACAGCACTATGAAGATAAAGGTAGAAGCGAGGATGCGCTGAGAACGAGGGAATTGGCAAAGTATGGTGTAGAGATAGTAAGATTCGG
>JAPLMG010000186.1 GCA_026387165.1 Candidatus Omnitrophota bacterium | reverse complement strand
GCTGGCGGAGTTCTACGAAAGAGCCGGTAAGGTGAGGACATTGAACAACGAAAACGGCTCCATCACTATTATAGCGTCCGTCTCTCCTCCGGGCGGGGATTTTTCCGAACCTGTAACGTCGCATACAAAAAGATTTATCCGCTGTTTCTGGGCATTAGACAGGGACCTTGCCAACGCCAGGCACTATCCTTCGATAGGATGGGCCGAGAGCTACTCCGAATATCTCGATGATATAAAGAAATGGTGGCATGACAAAGTAAGCGCCCAGTGGCTGGCATTGCGCTACACGATAATGGAGCTCCTGCAGAAGGAGCAGAAGCTTCTGCAGGTGGTGAAGCTCGTGGGGCCCGAGGTCCTGCCGCAGACGCAGCGCCTCATATTAGAAACATGTTATATATTCAAGAACGCGTTTCTGCAGCAGAGCGCCTTTGATAAAGTGGACGCATACTCATCCGCGAAGAAGCAGTTCCTGATGCTTAAAGCAATAATCACTTTTTATAGGGCGGGTGAGGGCCTCGTTAAGAAAGGTATAGCGGTAAGTGAAATAAAGGTACTTCCGGTTTGTCAGGAGCTGATGAGGATGAAGACGGAATACATCGAAGACGACCTCGATAGATTGGAAGCGATGCCCGGAAGAGTCGGCGAAGCGCTTAAGGAGCTCGATGAATGAATATAGCTTAAGAGAATATATCGGCCTCAATGAAATCGTGGGGCCGTTAGTCATCATACGGAATATCCATAACGTCGGATACAACGAGGTCGTGGAGGTCGTCGATAATGAGGCCCACTCCCGATTCGGAATAACGCTCGAGGTCGGGAAGGGTTATGCCGTCGTCCAGGTATTTGGCGGCACCGGCGGAATGAGCCTGAATAACTGCAAAGTACGGTTCAAGCAGGCACCGTTGATGATAGGCGTCTCCGAAGATATGCTGGGCAGGGTTTTCGATGGGCTCGGCAACCCGTTAGACAATATGCCTCGCAGCGCATATGATGAAGAGCTCGATGTTAACGGCATGGCCATTAATCCCACAGCCAGAGACTATCCGAAAAATATAATAGAGACCGGCCTCTCGTCCATCGATGTCATGAACACGCTTGTCCGCGGGCAGAAACTGAGGAGTCCGGGGTCCTCGACAGGGTCTCTATCTTCCTGAGCCTTGCCGACGCTCCGTCCATAGAAAGGCTTCTTACGCCGAAGCTGGCGCTCACATGCGCCGAGTATCTGGCGTTCAAAAAAGGGATGCACGTCCTTGTCATAATGACGGATATGTCGAACTATTGCGAGGCGCTGAGAGAGCTCTCCACCGTGCGCGGCGAGATCCCGGCGAGAAAAGGGTATCCCGGGTACCTTTACAGCGATCTCGCGGGCATTTACGAAAGAGCAGGGATGATAAAGGGGCTGCCCGGCTCCATCACCCAATTGCCGATACTCACGATGCCTAACGACGACATAACGCACCCCATTCCCGACCTGACCGGCTACATAACCGAAGGGCAGATCGTCCTCGAGCGAGAGCTCTACTCCAGGGGCGTCTATCCTCCGATAGCGGGCCTGCCGTCGCTCTCGAGGCTGATGAAAGACAATATCGGTAAAGGCATGACGCGCGAGGACCATCCGGCCCTTGCCAGCCAATTATTCGCGGCTTACGCGCATGTCAAAGATATAAGGGCACTCGCCTCGATCATAGGCGAGGAAGAGCTTACGCCGCTGGACCTTAAGTACCTGAAATTCGGCGATGAGTTCGAAAAGAGGCTTCTTACCCAAAGTTATCATGAAAGGCGCACTGTAGAGGAAGGGCTTGATCTGGGGTGGGATATCATCTCCATTTTGCCCCGCGAGGAACTCGTAAGGGTAAAAGAAGAAGAGCTGGCTAAATACTATAAGAAGAGGCTATCCGCTTGAAGCTTAATATAGCGGCGACGAAGACGAATCTTTTAAATGTAAAGAAGTCGTTGGCGCTCACGAAAGAAGGATATGAGCTTCTTGATGAGAAGCGCAAGATACTGATCAATGAGCTGAATGCCGTCATAGACATCGCGGAAAAGTTAGAAAGCGACCTGAATAAGATGCTTAAGGACGCTTACGCGACCGTCGATAGAGCTGTTGTGGTCATGGGCAGGTCACGGGCGGAATCTTTAAGCTTTGCCGGCGGCATAACCAGCGAGATATCCATATCGAACAGGCGCGTTATGGGCGTGGATATCCCGATGATAAAACTAAAAGTAACGGACAACCCGCCGCATCACAGCCCTTACGGGGTGAGCTTTTATCTTGAAGAGGCGATAGTAAAATTTAAGGAAGTCTTGAAGCTTATAGCCCAGCTTGCCGAGAAGAAGATAGCCCTGCTGAGGATAGCGGAGGAAGTCTTCAAGACCATAAGAAAAGTTAACGCGCTGGAAAAGATTTATATTCCCAATTACGAAGATACGTTCAAGAATATAAGCGAGAGATTAGACGAAGAAGGCAGGGAGTCTTTCTGCATGTTAAAGATGATAAAGGCGCGTCTTAAGGACCGGAGGGCGTAGACATTATGGCGATAAAGAATATAATGGTATGTGTCGCCGCGGAAGGCATATCATTGATCACGGTGAAGTACGCGATCTGTCTCGCGAAGATATTCCTGGCCAAGCTTTCGGTCATGTATGTTGTCAATGAAAAGCTTTTGCACGAACTTCTTAAGTCGAGAGTGCTTGTGGATGTCGAGGCGCGCAGCTACGAGCGTGACCTTGAGGAGCAGGGGCGCCGTTTCTTAGAGAGGATCAGGTTGATGTCCGAGAAGAAGGGTGTGGCTTGTGATGCCGCTATGCTAAAGGGCATTGTGCATGAAGAGATCATAAAGCAGGCGAACGCTTTGAATCCGGATATGCTCGTGATGGGCGAGCTTAAGGAGGTACTGTCGCTCAAAGAGACTTTTTACGACGAAGGAGAGAGGATATTCCGCGAAGCGCCGTGCCCCGTGGTGGTGGTAAAGAACGCGTCTTTAGTTGAAAAACTGTACAATGAATTGTAACATGCATAACTATGTCTTATAAATTCTACGGCGGCGTACATCCTTCCCCTTGTAAAAATCTCACATTGGACGGAGCGATAAAAAAGGTCTTTGTGCCGAAGAGGGTGGTTCTGCCGCTCTCACAGCATACAGGTTCACCTGCCGAACCGATCGTTAATGCAGGCGAACCGGTGAAGGCGTATCTTGAGATCGCGAAGGCTACAGGATTCGTATCAAGCCCCGTTCACGCATCGATAAGCGGCAAGGTTACAAAGATCTCTTATTCCCCCACCCCCACATCCAATAGGGCGCTTTCCGTATTTATAGAATCCCAGGGTGATGAAGACCAGAGCTTTAAGGTAAAGGATCGCCGCGATCCGAACGGCCTCTCGGCCGAAGAGCTGATCTCGATAATAAAAGATGCCGGGATAGTCGGTTTAGGCGGCGCGGCATTTCCGACGCATGTGAAACTGTCTCCGCCAAAAAATAAGTCCATAGACACTGTCATATTGAACGGCGCCGAGTGCGAGCCCTATCTTACCTGCGACCAGCGCCTGATGATTGAAAACCCCAAAGAGATCTTGAAGGGCCTGGAGATAATCCTGAAGATCCTGAACGCTGAGAACGCTTACATTGCCATAGAAGATAATAAGCAGTCGGCGGTATATGCGATGGAAAAAGCGATACGCGATACGCGATACGCGATACGCAATACAAAACTTATTGTTTTGCGCACTAAGTATCCTCAGGGCGCGGAGAAGCAGATAATAAAGTCGATATTAAACAGAACTGTCCCGGCCGGCGGGCTTCCGATGGATGTAGGCTGTGTCGTCCAGAACGTCCAAACGGCATACGCCATATACGAAGCGGTATATTCAGGCAAGCCTTTAGTGGAACGCTCCATAACACTGACCGGCTCATGCCTGAAAGAACCGTTAAACATCCGCGTCAGGATAGGAACGGTACTAAAGGATCTCGTAGATTTTATAGGCGGATTTAAGAAGGAGCCCAAAAAGATAATCATGGGCGGGCCCATGATGGGGCTTGCCCAGTACACGATGGACGTTCCGATCGTAAAAGGCACGAGCGGCGTGCTGTTTTTGCCGGAAGAGGAAGTTCTCCACACTAAAGAGTCGGTATGTATCCGCTGCGGTAAATGCATCGAAGTCTGCCCTATGCAGCTGGCCCCGACGACATTAATGTACAGGGTGAAGAGAGAGTTCTTCAGCGAAGCGAAGGAGCTGGGGATAGCCGGCTGTTTTGAATGCGGGGCGTGCGCCTACGAGTGCCCGGCGAAGATCCCGCTTTTGGACTACATGAAATACGGGAAGGCGAGAATAGCATGAACCCCGCACCTTCTAATAAATTTATGTTTAATATAAAATACAAGGAAGGTGCGGGATGAACAATCCATTGGTGGTTTCCGCAGGGCCGCATATATGCGCCAAAGTATCGACTAAACGCATTATGTGGGCGGTCAATTTGGCCCTGATACCCGCCGGCGCGGCAGGCGTATTCATATTCGGTGCCTACTCGCTTTACGTTATAGCGGCATCCGTTCTTTCTGCCGTAGTTACCGAGATTACGATCCTTGCTGTCAGGAAAAAAGAGATAGCTGTTCTAGATGGCAGCGCTATTCTTACAGGACTATTGCTGGCATATAACCTTCCGCCGGAGGTTCCTTTATGGCTTCCCGTTGCCGGCTCGTTCTTCGCGATAGCGATAGGTAAGCAGGTCTTCGGCGGCCTGGGCCACAACATCTTTAATCCTGCCCTGACAGGGAGAGCATTCCTGATGGTTTCCTGGCCTGTCTATATGACCACATGGCAGAACCCCAGATGGAAGGTGGACGCCATAACTACGGCTACGCCTTTAGGCCTGCTTAAAAACAATCAATTGGACCTTTTAAAAGGCACAACGTATATGGATCTGTTTTTAGGCAACCGCGGCGGATGCATAGGAGAAGTTTGCATTGCGGCGCTCCTCATAGGGGCGGCGTATCTGTTTTGGAAAAAATATATAAGCTGGCATATACCGTTGACCTATGTAGGAGCGGTCGCTTTTTTAAGCTGGGCCTTTAACGGGACGAGCGGCCTGTTTGCCGGCGATGCGCTCTTCTTTGTGCTTTCCGGCGGACTTGCGCTCGGCGCATTATTCATGGCGACCGATTATGTGACGAGCCCTTTGAGCAATAAGGGCAAGATAATATTCGGTGTCAGCTTGGGCCTGCTTACTTTCGTGATCAGAAAGTTTTCCGGATATCCCGAGGGCGTTTCATACGCGATACTTATAATGAACGCGTTCGTTCCCGTGATAGACAAATTCACGCATCCGAAATGGTTTGGATTTATTAAAAAGAGATAGACAATCACTCGTGTCCAAG
>JAPLMG010000038.1 GCA_026387165.1 Candidatus Omnitrophota bacterium | reverse complement strand
CATTGGCGCCCGGCATACTGCCTGGATTGTTCCCGGTTCCGTCCTTCCAGCTGGTAACATCAGACCAGGTGCCATCCGCGTCCGCATGGACCCATATATAGTCGGCATCCCACCTTACAGCGCCCTCCCTTAGGGTGGATAGATGCGTGATTACCTCTTTTTCGCTGATATTTATGGAATCTTCCACCCATATAGCCGTTAAATTCTCGCTGCCATTGGTACTCACATACCATGGGTTGCCTTTATCCGAAGAAAGCAGTTTTATACAGGCATCTGTGGCGCCCTGTAATTTGAAGGCTCCTTCAAAGGTATATGTCTTCCCCGCTTCAAAATAAATTACTTTACCGGATGTGGCGCATTCGAAGTTGTAAAAGGTGATATTTCCGAAGAATTGAGCTGGATTTTGGTCTGTGGAAACAGTTGTCCGAGTCGCCTCTAAGATGAGACTACTCGTTTTAGGATAAATTATTTTTCCAAAACCATCAGGCGGGCCCGTTATCTGCACACTCGTCCCGATACCCACGGACTCCAATATATCGATGTCTCCTACGGTTCTCTTGATATGGATAGTAGGGCTGTCTATCTGCAGCGGTGTTACTGTGCTGCCGAACCTGTTGGCTATTAAAGTGACACTATTGCCCTGGAGTATGGCACCAGCGGTAGAATCTATGGCACCATCGGTCTTCAAGGTGAAGTCGCTCGTGACCATATAGGTCACTTTCAGGCCGTTGCCCTCTATGGTTATAAGATCGCCTATTCTTGTGCAGGCGCTTATGGATATATCCTGGTCAAGCCTGTTGACTTCGATATTGGACGTGGCACCGGCCAGGTTGGCGTTTATATTGCCATCGGCCACTATCTTTATCACGCCGTTCACCTCTATCATGCCTGTGGCCTTCACGATACCTGTATTATTGACCGCATTCTCGAATATGTCATTGGCGGTCTTAGCGCTCATCATGACCTGGGTAGCCTCAATCGTGCCCAAATTCTTTATGGCGTCCTTCACGTCATTACCCTGCATATCGAGGACCTTGCCTGTAGTCTTGTCATTCACTTCGACCTGCATCAGGCCCCTCATGTCGAAGCTCACGGTGACCTTGTCTCCAGAGGCAAGATTGACCGTGCCGACTTTGGCTACGAGGACGCCATTGTCACCGTTGCATACGGCGCTTGCTATCAAAGCGATATTGCTTACGGTGATACGCCCTTCGTTAAGTATATAAGCATATCTGGAGTTGACATTGTGCTCCAGGATATAATTACCGTTTAAGAAATTATTAGCTGATATATCAAGCGTGGTGGCTATGAGGTTGTTGACATTGATCTGGGCCTGGGGTCCGATATTGATGCCGTTCTGATTCTCAAATACGAAGAGGCCTCTTGGGCAATATATATTGCCATTCCAATAAGTCGGATCGTTGCCTAAGACTTTGGCTAATAGCCTGCTGTCATCTGTGGGAAGATATACTTCTAAGCGCGCCTGGGATCCTACATTGCCGCTGGCAAGATCCATCATGCTGATGCTATCGGCAGCGGTCCATGTCTGCGTATTTGTGTTAATATCAGTAACTACCTGGACAGTGCCCGGATCGATAACTACAGGAAGAGCTGTTGGGGAGATTCCCTGCTCAGGGGCCGCTTCTTCAGCATAAAGACCTGAGCATGCCAGAAGAGAGAAGATCAGAACCGTTGAAGAGAGAAGACTGGAAACTTTCACTATTGCCACCTTTCGGTAACCCGGCTTCCCGCCTTCGCATTCATCTCGAAACCTACTGAATGCTTCGGCGGACCCGTAGCTTTGCGTCCCAGCATTACTGCTGGTTTGCCCTTGTCGCTTGCGGCAAAAACTTCTAAACCGCTATTTCAATGTGCTGAGTATCTTTTTACTAATACCAACTTTCGTTATTCTAATCTCGCTTTCTATTACATTAATAAATATATCATAGTATTATAGATTGTCAATAGACAATATCTTAATGTTTCATTGTTAACTGCTAATAGATCGTGTAATAGCTTAGTAAATAAGTGCTCCGACGAGATGAGGAAAACTGTCATTCCCGAATGTTTTTACCTGTCCCCATGAAAATGGGGATCGGGAATCTATTGTATGGATCCCCGCTTGCGCGGGGATGACGAAGCAGCACTTACTTACGCTAAACTAATACTAGATCGTGTAGGCGATGGACGCCTCGGGTGAATTGGGCTTGGAGATCCAGCCATGCCATATTCGTCATTGCTCCTGTCATCCTAAGCCCGAAGGGCGAAGGATCTAATACGTCATCCTGAGCGAAGCGAAGGATCTAAATGCATAGATTCTTCGGGCATTGTTTGCTTCGCAAACCTAGCCCTCAGAATGACAAAGTCATAGCGTTCAGAATGATAGAAGAAGACCCAATTTCACATTCGCTTATTGACCGGCACCTGGCACCATAAATCTATAATTTATAGCTATTGTGATAGATTTTAATAACTGACAGAATTAAGCCACGTACCTAAAAAAATACTCAAAAATATGTGCCAGTCTATACCTTGACTATTTCTGCTTATGTGATATTATTGTAGTATGAAGGAAGTAAGTGCCACGTTCTGGAGGTGCATATGGGTAGGATGCCGCGCATTCAAATAGAAACTGCTGTCTATTACATTTTGTCTGGTGGCGACAATAACGAGCCAATATTTGTGGCTCCGGAGGATAGTGCCACTTATCTCGATATTTTGGCTCAGTATAAGACCGAGCGTCAATTTAAACTATTTGCATACTGCCTGCTGCCTGGAACAATAAGCCTGTTATTAGAACCATCCCCGGACACAGCCATCCCTGAAATAATGCACAACCTGAACTCAAAATATACAAGATATTTTAACAATAAATATAATAAAACCGGACACCTGTTCCAGGAGAGATACCGGATGGTTTTGGCAGAAAAAGCGTCAAAATTACTGGAGATGACCGCTTATATCAATTTACGGCCTCAGCTCCACATCCCTCCTTATGATATGGCTACTTACGCATACAGCAGCTACCCGGCATATATAAAGGATAATGACATAACAGGCGTAACGGGCGGACCTGATATAAGCGGGCAGGTGAAAGAAGTCCTGGCTTACTTAAAAGGTCAAACCTACCAGGAAATAATCACTCAAACAGACTTAAGCAGGCTGAAGGATATTGATGAGGAGCTCGCAAATAAGTCTATGATCGGTTCGGAGACATTCATAAAAGAGGTAAGATTGAAGATGTCTTCATTGCGAGCCCCAAAGGGTCAAAGAAACCAAGAAATTGAGATCGTCCGCAATGTCAAAGAGCCTGCCGACTATAAGCCCGAGCTCGAACCAAAGCCGGAGCCGGCTCCACAGCCCAAGCCTGAATTGGAACAACAATTAAAGACTGCAACACAAACTTTGACACGGCCGGAGCCTGAACCTGCGCACGAGATCACGCTAAAAACAGAACCTTTGCTGGAGCATATTAATAATACTACGGGTCTCGGCAATGAAGATGGCGGCATAGCCAGCTACATGATCGCAAATCCCAGCTATACTTTGGATACATTAAAGCAGCAGCTGCCTATTATGAGCGGCATCCACCAGGCTCTCTCGAAAGACGCGTCGCTAAAGTCAGCCTTTGAGACTATCTATGACGTCAATGTAGACCTGACAGACCAGGACTATCGACATGCCCTGTCGAGCTTGGCCAGCTATATGATCGCGAATCCCAGCTATAATCTGGATATATTGAAGCAGCAGCTGCCTATAACAAGCAGCATCCACAGGGCTCTCTCGGCAGACGCGTCGCTAAAATCAGCCTTTGAAACTATCTATGACATCAATGCAGACCTGACAGACCAGGACTATCGAAATACCCTCTCAGGCATAGCTAACTATATGATCGCAAATCTCAGCTATACTCCTGATATATTGAAGCAGCAGCTGCCTATAACAAGCAGCGTTCACAGGGCTCTCTCGGCAGACGCGTCGCTGAAATCAGCCTTTGAAACGATCTATGCCGTCACCGTAGACCTGACAGACCAGGACTATCGAAATACCCTCTCAGGCATAGCTAACTATATGATCGCAAATCCCAGCAATACTCCGGATACATTGAAGCAGCAGCTGCCTATAATGAACGGCATCCACCGGGCTCTCTCGAAAGATACGTCACTGAAGTCGGCCTTTAAAACGATCTATGCCGTCACCGTAGACCTGACAGATCAGGGCTATCAAAATGCGCTATCAGGCCTGGCCAACTACATGATCGCAAATCCCGGCTATACTCTGGATACATTGAAGCAGAAGCTGCCTATGATGAGCAGCGTACACCAGGCTCTCTTGGCAGATAAGTCACTTAAGTCGGCCTTTGAAACGATCTATGCCGTCAATGTAGACCTGACAGATCAGGACTATCGACAGGCCCTGTCAGGAACTAAGCAGCCTATCCCTGATATTGCCCATAATGACGGAAAATCAGCGCCTCGCATTAAATTAAAGCATATTGCCATTATTATGATATCTCTTCTGGCTATTATCTCTATTTCTTCAGCATTTTTATTCGCGCATATTAAGATCACAGAGATGAGGGAATTTTTTAATAAGGAGCTCGCCAGGAAAGATGCCGAATTTAATAACAGGCTGAATAAGGAAAAAGAGACCATCTCTAAAACGCTGGCCGATAAATATGAAGCTGATATGGCCGCGTACCGGACCTCCGCTCAGCGCGCTGAGTCGGAAAAAGAGACTTACAGGCAAATGGCAGAATGGGCAAGCCGCCTTCTGCGTTTACCATCTGTACAGGCAACATCCGAACGCATCGAACAGGAGAAGCAGAAGATTGAAGCGACGTTAGCTTCGACCCAGAATGCCGCACCGGCAAAGAAATAGCCCAGATCACTTGCGTCCAAATTAGCGTTTTACCCTCGACGGAAAAAGCATTTTGAGATTCGATCTTTATATACCCCTCACCCTTGCCCTCTCCCCTAAAGGGGAGAGGGGATTTCCTCATACTTTCCTCTCCCCCTTTAGGGGGAGAGGATAATTCTGGAATTTTCTCTGTAAAATTCCAGAATGGCCATCCTTGAACTTGATAGAACAAATTCAAGGATTAAGGTGAGGGGGAAATTGTGTTAATTTGGACACGAGTGAGCCCAGATAAAAATTTGGGACAGATACCTATTTTTTGGAGTGTGCCGGGAGGATTAGCCGGTCGTTTCCGGCTTATGCTTTGGAAGGCGGAAGGAATATCTCGACCCTTTGCCTGGAGTGTTTTCGGATAGGAATGTGCCGCTATGCTTCTCTATTATGGCTTTTGATATGTAAAGCCCGAGGCCGGGGCCTGATGCTTTATCCGGCAATATGCCTGAGCCAGTATCTCTTATGCTGAATTCTACATCATCGGGCATCTCTTTTAAGAAGATCTCTATACTTCCTTTATCTGTAGCCTTCACGGAATTCTCCAGGAGACTTGATAAGACCTGCTTTACCCTGTTTACATCCGCATAGACATTTACACTGCCTTTTAAAATACTGATCTTGAGATCCAGGCCCTTCCCTCTTATCTTCGGCTCAAATACGAAGAGGGAGCTTTTTATAATATCTTTAATATCCACCGTCTGCATATTCAACTCCAGTTTTCCGGCTTCTATCCTGGCCATGTCGGATAACTCGTCAAGATCTTTTGCCAGCATATCAATATTGGAGTTTTCCGCATTTACGGTATCCTTCTGTTTTTCATTTGTTGGCGCCGGCAGCATATCGACGATAACCTTAAGGCCATGCCTTATACCGGGGATAGCGCCGCTGATCCGCTTCAATACCAGGGCAAGGTCATCGCTGAATTTATTCATCCCCGCTTCTGCCAGTTCGCTCCGAGCGGAAAGCCTGTCCGCATCCGCGCGCAGTTTTGCTATTGGCCCGGCAGCTATTTTCCCCAGAATGATCCCGGTAAAAAGAGCAAGTATAGCTAAGAGCGCCCCTATGATCAATATCTTTGGCATGACAGCATTTAATGGCATGGCTATCATATCCACATCCTGCACGACAAATAGCCGCCATTTTACATTGCTTTTTGATAAAAATCGGCCTTCAAGACTATGAAAAGAAGCAAAAACCATCCCCTGATGGCCATATACGCCATCCATTAAGGCCCATCCCTTGCCCGCGCCCAAAGCTTTTTGTAAGCTATTGTAGCTGCAGAATTTATGATTAAAAGGCTTTGCGCCGGG
>JAPLMG010000227.1 GCA_026387165.1 Candidatus Omnitrophota bacterium | reverse complement strand
GTTTTCCGTAGGAAAACTATATAGACAAGCAGTAGGCATCCGGTTTTTGTATGAAAACCGGATAGGGTGAGGGGTATGCAAAGATCGAATCTCAAAATGCCTTTTCCGTCGAGGGTAAAACGCTAATTTGGACATGTATGAGGTTCTCTTGAAAAAAATTTTAATTCTATTTCTGGCGGCAGCTATTACTATTTGCGCGGCAGGGAGATCTTTTTGCCAGTATAACGGTAAGCCGAAAAATATACAAACGGCTTCGGGTTTAATCAGACAGATTGACTGGACGGGCGAGACAATTACGGTGAATTTTATTAATCAATTTGCCTCCGGCGCGATGCCTTTCGCCGTTTCCGAAGAGACGGTCTTTCCTGTTCCGGAAGATACCGAGATCAGAAAGGGAGGCGACACCATAGAGCTGTCGGATTTAAAAGTGGGTGATCCGGTAACCATTCAATATTACAGCGACTCTTCCGGCGTATTAAATATCGTAAGTATCGACGTAAATATTTAGCGTTTATACGGCATTATTTAAAAGGGGTACATGGTTGCCCGGTAAGGTCTACTTCGCAATCAGCGATCAAATAGCCTGGATGCTTCGTAGAACCTATCGACCGTTCCTCGCTGTAATTTCTACGAAGCTCAAAGCTGAAAAGCTTTGAGCGAAGTAGAATGGTTGCCCGGTAAGGATTCGAACCTTAACGCCGAGACCCAAATTCTCGTGTGCTACCATTACACTACCGGGCAATTTAGTTAATAGTTCAGAGTTGATAGTTCATAGTAAAACAGCTCAACTACCGACTATGAACCCTCAACTATGAACTATGAACTTATTACAACTCTATATCGTCATCCTCGTAATGGCCGCTATGAGAGCTGACGGAACCACTCGGCGCACTTGGCGCGCTCGAGGCGCTCGGAATAGCCGCCTGATGAGAAGAAGGCCTCTTCTTCTCTTCCTCATATGCCGCGAGGACTTTCTTCTGGATATATTCTCTGAAATCGGTTGTTATCGGATGAGCTATATCCCTGTGCTCAGACTGCCTCTGCGGATTATCGGCTGTAACCACGGGTTTTTGCTCAACGTATTGCGGAAGAGCCGTGCCACATTGATTGCAATATTTAGACCTGACAGCGTTTTTGAAATTACATTTTGGGCAGGATTCCTTGAGCCTTCTTGACGGCATCGCCACGAAGAGCCCTTTGGTTCCTTCTATAACTTTAACATTGCGTACAACGAACGCTTTATCGAATGTAAGCGTGGCATACGCTTTTAATTTCCTGTCCTGTCCTTCTTTTAAGAAAACTCTGATTTCGTTGATTTCCATGCTCACAAACTCCTTAGATTTACTTTTTAACTACACGTATCAGCGACAAAAATCTGCCAGTCCGATCTTTCGCGCTTCGGCACGCTCTTTAATACCAGGCCGCTTGCCTTTATCGCCTCCTTTCTGGTCCTATACAAGCAAAATAAGCTTGGTCCGCTTCCGGAGATCATCACCTTCTTGCCCAACAGTTGTGCCAGGCTCTTCAATATCCTGCTTATTACGCCTT
Organism: Candidatus Omnitrophota bacterium; assembly: GCA_026387165.1. Taxonomy (GTDB): domain Bacteria; phylum Omnitrophota; class Gorgyraeia; order 2-01-FULL-45-10; family 2-01-FULL-45-10; genus 2-01-FULL-45-10. Next base: position 19,834 of record JAPLMG010000227.1, on the reverse strand, counting down.
TTTTCAAAGAAACCGCTCTTTCGAGGTCGTTATGAAGCATGGACTCTGCCCCTGCATAATCCATCCGCAACTTCGAAAGGGAAAACATTTTAACATCCCCCCGCTGAAGTGTCAAGCGCTTCGGCGTTCCGGCGCGCTCAGTATCAAATGCCCCGTAAATATCCCTTGTAGCCGTTTTACTGCCCGCCTTTATGATCAGGTGCCAGAACTTAGCCTTCGATTTCACAACCTCCAACATGTCGCCCCTGCCTCTGCCTATTGCAAACGGCGTATCCAATAAGAAGAAAGGCAGATCAGCGCCCAATCTTTTCCCTATACTCAATAGGGCTTTACCGTCTAATCTTAACCTGAATAGTCTATTTATGCCTATTATGGTCGAAGCGGCGTCTGAACTGCCGCCGCCAAGCCCCGATGCGACCGGAATGCGCTTCTTTATCTCGATCTTTACGCCGGACCTTACCTTGCCGCGCCTCAAAATCGCTTCGGCAGCCTTAAAGCAAAGGTTATCTTTTGCATCAAGCGTTATCGGCTTATCGGATTTAACGATTATGCCTTTGGGGATCTTCGATATTTTGATCGTATCGGCAAGCGATATGCGCTCAAATATGGTGAGTATATTGTGGTAGGAGTCTTTCCTTTTACCGAGAACCTTGAGGAAGAGATTAACCTTCGCGGGAGCCTTAACAGTGATGCTGTCCATAGACAATTCAACCTAAAACTAAGTTATGTTCGCACAAATATGATAAAAATCTTATAGGAAAAATGTTCCCCCTCACCTTAAGCAGCTTGGGTCGGTCTTTTGTTCAGGATAAAAACGGGAAGTAAGCGGAACTCGGGCCCATGGAAAGGCCCTCAAATCCTCTTTCGCAATCAATTCGCAATAGACCCGGTGCTTCGGAGAGATTTCGCCGAAGCAATCGGTAGTAATACTACTGAATGCGAAAGCGAACATCCTCGGTTCTTTTAATTATGTAAAAATACTTAAATATAACCGTTTTTCTCCTTCACAAAAGACCTAACATTTTTATTGTGCTTACATAACTAATAGTTTTAGGTTTACAACACTCTTATGGCTGTTCACAAAATCCTTTGTGCTTCTAACCTGATGATTCTAATCAGGTTAGAATCTCAAGATGAATGAAACTATTGCCCAAATATTTCTGCTAAGAATTTTTTAAATTTTTTAGATAAAGACTTTGTCGTGAATATAAGCCATGCGTATATTCCCGCCAGAAGCAGTAGAGGAAATACAAATTCTACAATATCTTTTCTTGTAGAATTAATAATAATAAATGTGACTAAAAAAAAGAACATTATTGTAATAGTTGGATATGATGGCCTGACCACTATATCTATAAATTGATCTTTGATTTGACCATTTATAATAATTCTTATCCCCCTGCCAACCCATTTTGGTATATTAAATTCGTAATCTTTAATTTTTGTCTTATATTTCTCCTCTAAACTGATGGATAGCCTTTGTATAGTTTCATCTCTCGACGAATTAGTTTTGATGCTAACTCTTTCAAACGGAATCAATATCATCTCATTTTTCCTTTTGTACTACCTAGTTGTCACGGTGTGATTTTTCGCTCATGTTGCAGGCGGAACTTTTGGTGTCCCAGCCTGACGCTGCTGTTAAAAATTCTGACACCTTATAGCAATTTAGAAAATAATTTTAGATCCCTGCAAAGTTGCTAAAATTATGTCAGAATTTTTCTTTCCCGCTTGAAAGGGGTCCCCCGAGGGATGGGGTATGGAGCGGGACGTAAAAATCGCGAGCGGGCACGGTTTTTTGGCCCGCATTGTAGTAGGGCAGGTTAAAACCTGCCCTACTGATAATTGTAGCCAAAAAGAGCGAGCGATTTTTCCGAGTGCACTTTTCCACGCTGGGGAAAAGTGCACGTTCCCGCGGAATACCCCACCCGAGAGGGGAACCTCATCAGGAAGAAAAAATTTTACTTCCGCTTCATTGCGATCGCGGCTTTGGCGGCCTGGACGATATTCTTCGCTTTAAGGCCGAAATGCTCGAAGAGCTCTTCCGGCTCGCCGGATTGCCCGAACTTATCGCGCACGCCGACGAACTTTACCGGCACGGGACAATTCTCCGCTATGACCTCCGCGATCGCGCTGCCGAACCCGCCGGCTATCGTATGCTCCTCGGCTGTGACTATGGCGCCCGTCTCTCTGGCCGCTTTTATAATGCAGTCCTTGTCTATAGGCTTTGGCGTATGCATATTTACCAGACGCGCATCTATGCCTTCCTTGCCCAGGATCTCACGGGCGACGAGCGATTCATATACCATATGCCCGCACGCGAATATAGTTACGTCTTTGCCGTCCTTTAAAAGTGAGGCCTTGCCGATCTTAAAAGGGTCTTCTTCCTTAGTTATGACGGGAGCTCCGCTCCTGCCCAGCCTTATATAGACAGGCCCTTTGTGATTGGCCGCGGCTATAGTGGCCTTCTTCGCTTCGAAAGCGTCGCACGGAACTATTACCGTCATATTTGGCAGTATCCTCATCAGCGATATCTCTTCGAGCGCCTGGTGGGTGGCGCCGTCCGGGCCCACAGATATCCCGCCGTGAGTCCCGACGATCTTCACATTGAGGTCCATATATGCTACCGATACCCTTATCTGGTCCCAGGCCCTTCCTGACGCGAAGACGCCGAACGTGCAGGCAAATGGGATCTTGCCCATAAGAGCGAACCCGGCAGCCGCGCCCATCATATCCTGTTCGGCCACGCCCAGGCCGAAGAAACGCTCGGGGAACTCTTTTTTGAACCAATTGGCTCTGGTAGAATCGGTAAGGTCGGCGGAGAGGACCACTATATCCTTATTGACCCTGCCCAGTTCTACCAAACCATGCCCGAACCCGTCTCTCGTAGGAACCATCTTGTAACTCTCTGCGCTCATCATTCTCCCCGCTGTAGCTACGCTTGTTTATAGCGCTGATTGGGTTTGTAGGGTTTATTGAGTTAACTCAACAAACGCAATAAACTCAATAAACACAACAAACTCTTATTACACGCCTATTTCGCTCAACTTCAATTTCTTCGTCCTGAACGCTTCCAGCTCTTCCGGATCTACCTCTATCGACCTTCCTTCTTTCTGGTCGAAAGCTTCCACACCGTCATAATCTTTAAAATGATATCCGTGTATCACATGGGCCGCTACCGAAAGAACCGTCCCAAATATTTTATCGGAGTCCTCAATGGTGCCGGTGGTGGTGCCTGCGCTTCGTTCGGCAAAGACCTCAAACCTGAACAGGCGCTTGCCGTTCTGCGAGACGTAAACCCCTTTCGCGCTCTTTAATAAGAAGTTCTCTTTTAAACTTTTATCTTCCCTGAACTCCAGCTTGATTCTGTTTGCTATCTGCTCCGCGAGGAACTCAGGCTTCGTTATATCTTTTATGTAAAACTTGTTGTTCCAGTAGCCTATATCTCCGAGCGATGTCGGATCGCTCCTGAAGAAGTCCTCCATCACCTGGCCCTGCCACTTGGGGTCGAGGTTCATCCTGTTGAAGATCTCTTTTACCACCTGCTCCTTCTTCGCCTGCGGGCTCCAGCGCAGGTCTATCAGCATGCGCTTCATATACTCGCCTCTCGATATGTCATTGGCAAAGAGCCGCTTCACGTCCTCGACGTTCTTTATGATGATTATCTGGAGCTCCGGCACCTTGATGTCGTGTGCTATGACGCAGTAGAAGTCTATCCTGGCGTCAGTCGATAGAGCGACCCTGGCGGCGCTGAAGATGACATCGTTGATCTTTTCGCTCGCTGTTTTCGTAAGGGCGAACGAAAAATCCATGAGATCCGAGAGGGGAAGATATATCACCATCGTCCTGCCCGCCGTCTCGACCAAAACGTCCGACTTGTATTCCTGCTTGCAGATCCTTACTATGGACTCTCTTATCTTGTCCTGCGGATAAGTCACGGTGCATCCGCATAGAATAGTAAATAGTAAATAGTAAATAGTAAATAGTAAAAAAGGCTTCTTAATGCTTACCATGCGCTCTTTATATGCGTCTTGCCGAATTCCATGAATATGGCCTCCACCTCGTCATACTCCAACTCTTCTTTCGACAAGAGCTCGCTTATTAGCCTTTCAAGGATCGGCTTCTCTTTCAGCAGCAGATCTTCGACTGATTTCAGGCATTTCTGTATTACCTTTTGCGTCTCCTGATTCAGCTTTTCCTTTATATTGTCAGAGAGCTGGGATTCGGGGATGATCGTATAATCGCCCAGTAATCCGGCGTCACTCATTCCGATACTCCATACCATACGATGCGCGATCTGCATCGCTTGTTTAAAATCGCTGGAACACCCGCTGCATGTCATGTTAAATCGCATTTTTTCTGCCGCATAACCGGCTAAAGACACCATTATATCAGCCATTAACTTGTCTTTGCTTTCATGATAAAGCTCTTCTTTCGGTTGCTGCCAAACGACCCCGAGCGTATCTTTTCTTGGTATAATCGAGATCTTAAATACATCATCGGTCGGGTGTAGTATATACATGACTATCGCATGTCCGGATTCATGACAGGCAGTCACCTCTCTATCGTGCGGCGTCATGGTGAGTTTCCGTTTTAAGCCTATGTCTATCCTTTCCATCGCCTCGCTTATATCTTCGAGTATAACCTTGTCGCGCCCGTTCTTTGTAGCGACTAAAGCGGCTTCTTTTACGATGTTTTCTATATCGGCAGGTGATCTGTTTACCGCTTTTCTCGCGAGCCGTCCTATATCGAGCGATTTGTCGGCTTCGACTTTGCCGAGATAATAAACGAAAAGTTTCTCCCTGTCTTCAAGGCCGGGCTTTTCTATGTAAACGATCCTGTCGAAACGTCCCGGGCGGCGCAATGCCCTGTCGATAGTGTCCTCGGGGGCGTTCGTCGCTCCGATAACTATAACGTTCTGCTCCGGAGCAGGGTTACCATGTTTATCCTTTAATTCCTGCAGCCCGTCCATCTCCGCCAGGAGCTGGTTCTGCGTGGAGTTCGTCTCTTCCGTGCCGCCGAACGCCGAGAAGACCCTCTTGCGGGCGATGGCGTCGAGCTCATCTATGAATACTATGCATCCGCCGTGGCCGTACGCGAGCTCTCTCGCTTTTTTGAATAATCCCCTTACTCGCGCCGCTCCGACTCCGACGAATATCTCCACGAATTCGCTGCCGGACATCGAAACGAAAGGCATCCCGGCCTCGGTAGCTATGGCCTTTGCCAGGTATGTCTTGCCGCAGCCCGGAGGCCCGAACATCAGTATCCCGCGCAGAATCTTACCGCCGATCTTCTTAACGCGCGCCCTGTCCTTTATCAATTGAACGACTTCCATCGCCTCTTCTTTAACGTTCTCCATCCCTATAACATCGGACCACTTGATATTGACAAAGTCGCCGCGCACCCTGAGCTTATTGCTCAGCTTTGAGAAGCCGCCTTTCATGAATGACATGTACATGAAGACGAATATGATGGCATTCAACGCGACCATAAGCAGGTTCACGGGCATCGTAGCGAGAGTGATATTCCTGTAATACGACTCGAGTGAATTCAAGCCCACTACAGCCAGCACTACTACTAACAAGACAGCCAATATAATCGCCAGCTTCACCCAGTATATCTTGACATACATCTTCCATTTGCGCGGTATCATTTTTTCTCCTTGTAATAGCTGCGTTGAGTTTATGGTGTTTATTGCGTTAAAACCCGCCAGACGCAACAAACCCAACCAACCCAACAAACACAACAAACTAAAGTTTCTCTAGCTCATTGTCCAACTCTTTTATAGCGCGCTCGCACTCTTCGGCCTTAGGCGCTATGCCATGCCACTCTACTTTATTCTCTACGAACGAAACGCCCCTGCCTTTTATGGTATGGGCGACTATTACCGTCGGCATTCCCTTGACGGTTTTGGCCTTATCGAACGCGGCCATAAGCTTCTCTATGTCATGGCCGTCCGTCTCTATCACGTTCCATCCAAAATCCTTCCATTTATCTAAATACGCGCCCATATCTTTGACTTCGCAGCAGAATCCGTCTATCTGAAGCTTGTTGTAATCTATGATGGCGCATACATTGTCCAATTTATAGTGGGATGCGGTCATGGCTGCTTCCCATACCTGGCCCTCATTTGTCTCACCGTCGCCCATGAGGCAGTATATTCTTGTATCCGACTTGTCAAGGCGCGCCGCGAGAGCCATGCCGTTGGCTATAGAAAGCCCCTGTCCGAGAGAACCGCTCGATATCTCTATTCCGGCAAGCCCCATTTGCGGATGGCCCTGTAACTTGCTTCCAAGTTTTCTCAAACCCCAAAGATCTTCTTTATCGAAATAACCTTTTTTCGCTAAGACGGCATACAGCGCCGGACATGCGTGCCCTTTGGAGAGCAGGAACCTGTCCCGTCCGGGCCATTGCGGATTCTTTGGGTCATTACGCATCCCGTAGTAATACAACGCGATCAATATGTCGACTATCGATAAACTTCCGCCGGTATGTCCGGATCCGGCGAGCGTCAGCATCTTCAGGAGATCCTTGCGGATCCCGATCGCCTTCTTCTTGAGTTCTTTTATATCCGGTTTTTGCGCCATCTTCTATTTCTTCTTTTTTAATTTCTCTTTCGCTCTCTTCAAATGCTCTTTTATCTCGGGATCGGACGGCTCAAGTTTCGCCGCCTTCTCCAGCTCCACCAACGCCTCGCTGAACTTGCCGTCTTGAAAATATACCCAGCCGAGCGAATCAATATACGCGCCGTTGGCCGGCTCAAGCTCAAGCGCTTTCTTTATGAGTACCACCGCTTCGTTCAGGTTCGAACCTTCCTCGGCGTACATATACCCAAGATAGTTATACGCGTCCGAAAATTTCGGATCGAGCCTTATCGCTTCGCGAAACTCGCTTACAGCAAGAGGGCGCTCCTTTATCTTATCATAATACGCGCCCAGATGAAAGCGAACTAACGCGCTGTCCGGGCTCATCTCGAGAGCCATCCTGTAGTATTTTAGCGCATCTGCGTCACGCGAATCCGCGCCGTACGCGTACCCGAGCGCAAGATACAGAGACGTATCCTTGATGCCCTCTGAAAGAACTCTATTTAAAACCGCTGCCGCTTCCTTAGGCCTCTTATCCCTTATGTATATCCCGGACCATTGTATATAAGCTTCAAGGTCTTTCGGGTTTAATTTTACTAAAAGTTCGTATTGATGCGATGCGTCATCTATCCTTTTCACGCGGTAGTACAAATTACCTAAAGAGTAATACGCCTTTATGTTGAGAGGGTCTATTCTTAGCGCTTTTTCAAAATTAGAGATAGCCCCGGGGAGATCTTTCTTCATCTCGCAGAGCACGCCTAAGCCTATGTACGCCTCAAGATAATCCGGTTCCAATGCTGTCACCTTATTCAACATCGCGACAGCCTGATCCAGCTTGCCGAGCCTCGAGTAGATAACGCCGAGGTTAAAGTACAAAAGGCTCGACGACTTCTCCTTCTCTACCAATTTCTCGTAGATCCCGACGGCGTCCGTCATCTTCTCCTGCACCACGAGGAGGTCTGCCAAAGAGCCTAATGCCGCTATATCGTTCGGATTGAGCCGGACGACATCCTCATACTCTTTTTGAGCGAGGTCGTACTTGTTTAATGCCGTGTAGGCAAGCGCAAGCAAAAATCTCGGTTTTGTATCGTTGGGATCGAGAGATTTAGCGGCCTTGAACTCTTCGACCGCCTTATTTATATCCTTAGCCAAAAAAAAGTCCGCGCCGAGCCTGGAGTGCAGATAGCTCACCTTGGGTTCAAGGGCCAGCGCCGCTTTATACTCGCGGACGGCTTCGTCCGGCCTGCCCTCATTATCACAAATAATGCCCATCGCATAATGGGCAAGCGCCTTGGAGGAGGCGTCCGGAGCGCTTCTCTTCATCTGTGTCCTGAAGTCTCCGGACGACACTTCCCCTTTTGACGATACATCGCGCGCCGCTTCGGAACTGCTTAAAAAACAAAGCGCGGCAATTATGATAACGACTGTGATGCTGCTATTTCTTCTTATGGCGATCTCTTCTCATCCTCTTTTTTCTTTTATGCTTCGCCATCTTCGCCCTTTTTCTCTTCCTTCCGCACGGCATATTGTCACCCCCTAACAATCATTTCGTTTATGGCGTTTTTTGGGCTCTCAGTGTTTGTGGCGTTTCGAGCTGAACCCAACAAACGCTACCAACACTATAAACGCAACAAGCTTTAGTATATCACTTTATTCAACGGGTACTCTATAATGCCCTCTGCGCCCGCTCTCTTCAATTCCGGGATTATTCTTTTAGCCGTCTTTTCATCGATGATCGTATCCACATCGCACCAATTCGGGTCCGAAAGCGTCGATACCGTGGGCATCTTCATCGCCGGGAGGAGCGCCAACACAACCTTCAGGTCTTTCCTGGCGACGTTCATCTTCAAACCCACCTTCTCCTCGGCCAGAATGGCCCCCTTCAGAAGCATGGCCATGTTCTCTATCTTCGCCCTCTTCCACGGATTCAACCAGCTTTTTCTATTGGCTATAAGCTGCGTCGTAGATTCACATACGGTCGCAACCTCTCTTAAATTATTCGCTCTGAGAGAGGAGCCGGTCTCGGTAACTTCCACTATCGCGTCTATTCCTATGATGGCCTTGACCTCTGTAGCGCCCCAGCTGAACTCCACTTTGGCCCTAACCTTATTCTTCTTAAGGTAATTTTTGGTAACATTCACGAGCTCTGTGGCTATCCTCTTGCCGTTCAGGTCCTTCACGCTCCTGACCTTCGAATCCTGCGGCACCGCGAGAACCCACCTGACGGACCTCATGCTCTGCTTAGCGTATATAAGTTCCGCCGCCCTGACGACATTCGACGAGTTCTCTAATATCCAGTCGTTCCCTGTGATGCCGGCATCGAGGATACCGTCCTCAACATACCTTGACATCTCCTGAGCCCTGAATAGTATGGCCTCTATCTCCTCGTCGTCCACTGAAGGAAAATACGATCTTTCACTTATGCCTATCGTGAAGCCGGCCTTTTTAAACAATCTGACCGTCGCCTCCTGAAGGCTGCCCTTAGGGAGCCCTAATTTAAGTTTCTTTAAAATATCTGCCATATCGTTTCCTTTTTTATCCATAGTAGCAGGGCACACTTAAGTGTGCCCTGCTTAGGGAGTCCGTACATGATAACATATCACGACATGCAAAGTCAATGGTTCGACTACGCTCACCATTGATCCTGAGCTTTTGCCGATGGTTCGACTTTACTCACCATCGGCCCTGAGCCTGTCGAAGGGCCGAAGGATCAACATCATCGCCGTTTACCGCTATAGTGATAAGCGCTCTGTTGTTCCGAATTGTTTTAATGATAAGCGCGCTTTATAATTTGTTTGATATAGAAGTCCTTTAAATTTTCGTTTACTTCTTCAGGGCCTATTGCTCTCGCTTGAGATAGATATTTTTCTGCCTGAGAAGTATTTTTTCGCAAGAAACTGCAGATCGCCAATCCAAAATACGGGTCATATAGCGAGCTATCAATAGCCATTGCTCTGGAAAAATGCGATTCGGCCATATCTAATCTTTCAGCCGGGTCATAGCGCCAGGTTGAGAGCTTGGCGAACAATCGTCCACGGCTTATATGGACTTCAAACATCTTGGCCCGGTCAATAGAAAATTTATCCTTGGCCTCATCTTCCGAAAGAGAGCGTATCTGCCTTGTCTCGTTGAATATTTGCTTTATCTTCTCCGCGATAAGCTGCGATATCAAGATATACCCATTAAGGTTAGGATGGGCGTCATCTATCATTAAGTTAAGTCCGATAATTCCGTCTTTGGCATTTTCTCTTAAGTATTTAACCGCGTCAACCGTAAATATGACATTGTCTTCAGGGATCGCTTTGATAAAATTATTCTGCGCTCCTGTGGCCCTGACAGGCATTCCATCATCGTCAATAGCTTTTTGATATTCTTGCCATGCTTTTTCATGATCGCCGAGCATCTTATAACACTTTCCCAGCCGGTAATGTGTTTCCGCAAAACTATCGCAAAGGGAGAGCGCTTTAAGATAGTAAGTTATCGCTTCGGCGAACATTCCCCTTAACTGCGCTTTATTCCCGCTGTCCATAAGCCGTTTAAATTCTATCTTATCCTTATCATTCCCTCGGAATACAGACCTGTTCGGCTCAAAGGCAGAGTAGTTCCCTGCCACGGTCGAGATAATACAAGGAACATTATACTTGCGTAACAGTTTGATGGCTTCAGCAATTTCAGCTCCATACCTGTCAATGGTTCCCCGGTTGTCGCTTATTGCATAAGGAGGGTGATCGAAAAATTTTCTTTCGTCAATTTCCAAGCGGTACCGCTTTGGTATAAGCCTATTAACGATCGCAGTCGCCAGAAATGAATATTTTGTAATGAGCTCTATGGCATAATTGTAGTTACAGCGTAAAGACGCGAACCCGTATACCTCATGATATCTTAAAAATTCATTATGCCCGCTGTAAATAACGCACAGGGACGGATAATAAATATCCTTTTTCTTCAAGACCGATCTTAATTTCTCGAGCGCATCTTGAAAATCTTGACCGCAAGCTGCCGTATTTATATGGCGGATATCTTTATCCAGCACCTTGTGATCAAGCATATAGCTGACCAGCTTGGGAATAGAGAGCGAATCATTGTAGGGTTCTCCAACCATTGTCGAACCGCCAAAATAGTAAATATTGAAAGTTTTATCCGAGACCTTGCCTTCAGGAATAAGAGATACTTCATTTCCGGTATTATTCAAGCGACAATATGCTCTCAATATAAATTCCAGCGATACCAATAGCAGCAGAACGCTGATCCCGGAGATCAACACATTAATTAATAGCTGCTTCGCGCCTCTTTTTATCATCATATTTATACCTGTTTTTAAGCTCCAAGCTTAGCCTATAAACTCCGAATATTGATGAGATGAAAGCTTCCTCTTTTTGTAAATTAAGGCATATTTCTCTGAGATAATAACCCACAAAATCCCGGGATATCCGCCTATCGGTTCCCAGATCAATTACATCTACATATCCTGTGCACATGCTTGCCGCAACAATTATATTATTCTCCTCATCACAGGCGATCCCCCGCACCCCAAAGACAGTCGGTATTTTACGTTTTAACGCAAATGTCTTCAGGTCATATACAGATATTTCGCCCCTCAAAGGCAGCGCAACGTATAATTCATTATTTTTATTTGAAGCGGCAAGCCCGCCCTGGTATCGCCTAGCCCTGATCTCCCGGATATCTTTGCCGTCGGGAGAGACGAGTCTTATAAAATCAAAACTTTTGAAATACGATAAAATATATCTGTTACTTTTTTCATTAAAAATAATAAACTCATTGCTATCTCCTGCTCCGAGGCGCTCCACCGGGAGCAAAGTCTCCATATCGATGATCCACATATAGTCTTTTTCTCTGGCAACAGCTATTGTATGGGATCTATTATCAAAAGAAACTCTTGCGCTATAACCGCCTTCAAAGGGAAAAGACGATCGTCGTTTTAACCGCAAAGAGTCAGCATCATAAACAAGCATAATGTCACGCGTTCTGTCGAAATAATAGAGCTCTCTTTTTGCTTCGTTCAATCTGACATCCTGTAATTCCGCGGGCATTTTTTTTATTTTCTTTGGACCGGGATCTAGTCCGCTTAAGTCAAAAACTTTTAATGAATAATGTTCTATGTCGCAGGCAAAAAGCCTGTCGGTGGCAGCGTCGATTTGCATGCTGTAAAAATTGCCATTTGCTATTTTTTCTGCCTTTCTGCATAGCGCTTCGGAAACTGATTCACGAGCTATATGTCTGCCCATCCCGTAGAATGTGAAAGCAAAGATCAGTATATTCACGCTGATCCCTAATGTTATATAAAAAACGATCTTATCCCATAAACCTCCTCTGAAATAATCAGAAATTTTCATTTTACTGTTGCGTAGTAAGGAGAGCGTAAAAGAAGGGAATACCAGCTCAGCAATAAAAGGCAGTAAGATAAAAAATATGAGGATAAGATAATATGATAGCCCGCTGGTTGCATTAATAGCCCTTAAATTTACCGCGTTTAATTTTAAAACCAGCATGCCTATGATTACATAGATAAATATGTAGTAAGCGGGCAGCTTGAATAATAAAAGATCGAAGACTAAATAACTTAAAATCGCAACAGCACTGACATAGATCCAGAACTTATTTTGTTTCGTAAAGAGAAGGTTGATTAAACGGCAACAAATTAAAGTTATGAATAGTAAAATGAGAGGGATGTATGAATGATAAAAAATACGAAATATCGCGATCGCGCGGCAAACGCCCGACGTACCCATCTGAGCGCATTTAGATTCTATAATAGGAATTATGCTATCTATACAAAACATTGAGAAAAAAAGCATGACTAGAATGAGCGCGGCAATTGCTCTGGAAAAAATTAACGCGCGAACAAACCAGGAGGGGAAGAGTGCGGGATCTGGATTTTCCTTGATAAGGCTTTTCATCTTTTCGCTCATATGTAAACTTAGGGGCAGATCAGTTCCTGTAAAGAACGACAAAAATCAAGGCGGCATGAGCCGCTTGGCAAGCGGGATTTAACTGATGTGGTCAGATTTCCAGAACGACCTTAAGCGACTCTTTAGCCTGGGCAACCAGCCTGAATCCTTCCTGTATCTTCCGCAAGGGGAGCCTGTGGGTTATCAATTGTCCCATATCCAATTTGCCGCTCGAAATGATCTCCAACGCCTGGGCAAGGTCGTCGCCGGCCGCGCCGTAAGAAGAGGTGATCGTTATCTCGTTTCTCCACATATCTACCGTGGGAATTTCGATATTTTTATCGGGGATCGCGAAGAGCAGGATCGTTCCCTTCCTGTCGATGCATTTAAAGGCCTGACCTATTGCCGAAAGCGCTGCGGTGCAGATAATAATTTTATCGGCCCTGACTTCGCCTGCTTTTTCAGCGCGTAGAACCTCATCGGCGCCGCACTCTTTTGCCTTTTTAAGCCGATATTCATCTATGTCCGTCGCTATAACCTTTGCGCCCGTGAGGCCGGCAACCATTATATTCAATAACCCCGATACGCCGCTGCCGAGCACCATGATAATCTGCCCACTTTTTACATCGATAACCTTTTGGCCCCTGAGCGCGCACGCCAAAGGTTCTATCATTGTCGCTTCGGCAAAAGAAAGATGCTCAGGCAGGATATACACGCCGCTCTCAACATTTATCCCGGGCACCCTTACAAATTCGCTGTACCCGCCGGGGTCATAATTGCCCGCGTGCAGAGTTTCGCAGGCGGTATGGTTCCCCGACAGGCAGTATTTGCATTTATTGCAGGCGACATGATGGCTTACAAAGACTTTTTGCCCGGGAGTATATTTTGCGGATCTTGATTCGACGATGGTGCCGGCGATCTCGTGGCCCAGGACGCGCGGCGCCTTTTTGATGCGGTACCACTCCATTACATCCGTGCCGCAGATCCCGCTGGCAGCCACCTTGACAAGGATCTCGCCGTCCATTATTTTTGGTACGGGTATATCTTCCAGGCGGATATCGGTATTGCTGTAATATTTAGCTGTGAGCATTCCCTTTTTCCTCATCGACCCTTCGACCTTTCGACCCTTCGGCTTCGCTCAGGGTCGATGGTGAGCAACGCCGAACCATCGACAGGCTCAAGGTCGTCCTGAGCTAAGTCGAAGGACGACTATGCTCAGGGTCGATACTGAGTTTTTATCGAAGTATCGAAGATCTCTTTTGCCTTCTTCACCGACGCGTTCTCGTGGATAACCGCCCGCAGGGCCTTTGCCATCGCCGCCGGATGCGGACTTTGCCAGACATTGCGGCCTAAATTGATCCCCACAGCCCCGTTCTGCATCCCGTTATGCACAAATTCCAGCACCTCGAGCTCAGAATCACATTTAGGTCCGCCGGCAATGATCACCGGCACCGGACAGCCGCTGACGACCTTATCGAAATCTTTTTCGCACCAGTATGTTTTGACTACTCTGGCACCAAGCTCGGCGGCTATGCGGCAGCTTAAGCCCAGATATCGGGCCTGCCGCTTTTCCATCTCTTTGCCGACCGCGGTAACTGCCATCACAGGAATGCCGTAAGGTTCGCATTCGTTGACGAGCGTGGAGAGGTTCCCGAGCGTCTCTTTCTCGTAGTCACTGCCGACAAAAACCGATACACCGACCGCCTGAACGTTGAGACGGATTATCTCGTCGATAGAGGTTGTCAATTCTTCATTGGCCAGGTCTTTTCCCGCCATGCTGGTGCATCCGGAAACCCTCAGGATAATAGGTTTGGTGTTAGCCGGCGGGATCGCGGAGCGCAATACCCCCCTCGTGCAGAAGATGGCATCCACGTATTTCATTAACGGAGCTACCGTATCTGCCGGCTTCTCAAGGCCGGTCGTCGGGCCTTGAAAATACCCGTGATCTATCGGCATAAAAAAACATCTGCCTTTAGGCATAAGCTGACTTAAACGATTCTCCATTCCCCAATCCATTTTATACCTCCTCGTAACCTGCCATGGCAGGCGTTTTGATTCTATCTATGACCTTGTCCGCTACTCTAACATACTGCTCTCGGCTTTGTCAACCACTCGACGGCGGGAATCCAGACGAGGATTGTTTATGGATGCCCGCCCTTCGACTTCGCTCAGGGCATGCTTTCGCGGGCATGACATGATTTAGTATCTCAAAATAAGTTTCTCGACGAGTATGCAATGTTAATTTGGACGCAAGTGATTGTCAGAAGGAAAAAGGGGACGGGTTCATTTTTTATATTCTGAAAAAATGAACCCGTCCCCTTTTTCACTTTTTCACTTATTGCTTGAGTAAATTCGCGATATAAAATATAATCAATACAAAAGAGGAGATATATGCTTAAACTATTGAGAAAAAAGGCAGTAATGAAATTCATATTGTGGGGTGTCGTCATAATTGTAGTGCCTTCCTTTATAATGTGGGGAGGGGCCAGCTCGTCGCGCTCCAAAGATAAGGGCCCGGACTACGTCGGTTTTGTGAACAACAGAAAAGTTTTGTTCGATGAACTCTCTAACGCCCTTTCGGGCGTGAGGTGCCAGATAATACTGAATTACTTCAACCAGCCCAAGGTGCTCGATGCCCTTCTGCCCAACAAACCGATGCTCGCGAAGCTTGCGTGGGACAGGATACTGATGCTGGAGGAGGCCAAAAAAGCAGGCATAAAGACTCCCGACAAAGAGGTCATAGAGGCCCTGCGGAGCCATCCTCTCTTCTTGAGGAACGGTACGTTCGACGACAGGTTCTACGCGTACATGCTGAGGAACAACATAGGCCTGGAGCCGAGAGCTTTTGAGGAGATAGTGAGAGAGAATATCTCTTTGCAGAAATTGTCCTCCTCTTTTACAAAAGATGTCAAATTATCGGACGACGATATTCTGTCCGAATATAAGAAAGAGTTCGCGAAGATCAAGATCTCGTATATCCTCCTTGAGCCGAAAGACTGCCTCAACAAGGTCAGCATAGGCGAGAATGCCGTGAAAGATTTTTACGACAAGAATAAGGGCACGCTCATGGTAAAGTCCAACTTGAAAGGCGCCATTCCCGACCGCCCGGCAATGTTCGAAGAGTCGAAAGCCGATATAGAAAGATACTTTAAAGAGGCCGAGGCAAGGAAGATGGTCAAGGAGAGGTCCGGCGGGATCTATGAAGAGCTCCTGGAGAGGACCGGCAATAAAGGCGAGACGTTCGCGAACGCGGCCTCGAAGCTGGGCCTGTCTGTCAAAGATACCGACTTCTTCTCAAGAAAAGATACGCTCGAAGCCTTAAGCGACGCGCCGGTTATAGTCGATGCGTCATACGGACTGAAAGATCTCGAACTGTCCAAGCCCATAGAGATCGGTAAGGGCTATATCATATTCGAGGTTACGGGAAAAAAGGCTGCGGACGAGGAAGCGTTCGCGAAGGAGAAGGAAGAATATTCAAAGAAGATACTCGAAGCCAGATCCAACCTCATAATGGAGAAGTGGCTTAAGTCCCTGGAAGAGAAGGCTAAATTGGCGATAAAGCTGGACGAGACGGATAAATACTACAGATAAAATCTCGTTTGTAATATCAAGAAGATATAGTACACTCAACATTATAATACGGAGGAGGCCGGTGTGCGCTTAAATAAAAAAGGTTTTACGCTGGTAGAGCTTATAGTAGTCATCATAATAATCGGTGTCCTTGCGGCTATCGCGGCTCCGATGATGAATGCCATGAAGACAAAGGCCATACTCTCCGAAGGCATAACGGGAATGGGCGCAATAAGATCGGCGATAAGAATATACCGGTCAACGGGAGGTACTGCAAATTATGCTGGTTGGCTTACTGATACTAACTTCCCGGCTTGGGCTTCTAATAATCTTGGCATAGGCCCTAAGGATCTTGAGGGGACATATTTCAGCCAGGGGGCCTACTGGTTAACAATGTCTGGTAGTAGCAGCAATAATGGTGTTTATGTGGTTATTGATATGGGTCGAAACATTGCTGCCCCTAAAGGAGCGGAGACGAAAACAATCGGCGGGTATGGCAGCTCTCTTTTTATGGACATGAACGGAAATATTACCCAATTCGATATTCCTGCTTCCGGATACCCTACATACTCCGGCGGATTACCGGAGTATTTAGGGTAAGGAGAAAAAGGAAAAAGGGGACGGGTTCATTTTTAGAATAGGAATAGGAATAGAAAAAGAAAAAATAGAGAAAAAATGAACCCGTCCCCTTTTTCAGTCCCCTTTTTCACTTTTTTCACTTAGATACTGCTACACATTTCCCACATAAACGTACTTCAGTTTCTCTTTGGCTATGCGCTCCGCTCTTTTTAACGTCTCCACGGGCGTTGGCGGAAGCGCCATCTTATAGCACGGAAAGTATCTCGATAGATGCAGCGGTACATCCGGTCCTAAATTCCCGCATATCCAATCCACTATCTTCCTTATTGAGCCTTCCGAATCGTTCAATGTCGGTATGATAAGGTTGGTCAGTTCGACGTGGCATGCCTTCGCGGATATCTTTATGACATCCAGCACCGGCTTTAACCTCCCCTTACATACCTTGACATAAAAATCCTCGTCGAAAGACTTCAGGTCTATATTCATGGCGTCTATATACGGGAGCATCTCTTTTAACGGCTCTGTATTGACAAAGCCATTCGTGACCAGCACATTATCCAGCCCGTTCTGCTTGGCAAGCTTCGCCGTATCTAGGACAAATTCATACCATATGAAGGGCTCGTTGTAGGTGTAGGCGATCCCGAACGAGCCGAGCTCCTTTGCTCTTCTCACCACCTCTTCAGATGTGATCTTTTCCATCGGGCCGTCCACTTCCTGGGAAGTGTGCCAATTCTGGCAAAAATCGCAGTGCAGGTTGCAGCCTCTGGTGCCTAAGGACAATATAAATTCGCCGGGATGGTAATGATAGAGAGGTTTCTTTTCTATTGGGTCTAACGCGAGGCCGGTGGTCTTGCCGTAAACCAAACTGTAGAGAACGCCGTCGATATTCTGCCGCACGCCGCACGCGCCGCGCATGCCATCCGATATATTGCATTCATACGGGCAGAGGCGGCAGCGGACTTTTTTTGAATCAAGTTTCTCGTAATACAGAGCTTCGTGCATTTAGCGCCTTTTAGTGGAGCAAATCTCCTATTAAGGGATAGGATACTACATGGAAAAAACAACGGCAAGGTAAATCTGAATTTACACTATGCGTCCCTGAGGAGAGAGCGCATCATGTCATTCTTCACGGCCTGGCTGTCGGAATTGATCCTGCCCGTCTTTGGCAGGATAATGGAGAGGTTCTTTACGATATCGACATCTTTGGCCGGGTCTCCGGTCAGATCCAGTCCGCGCTCGGCTAATGAGCGGTACTGAGACGCGATATATTGAATAAGGCGCCCATCTTCATTCTGCCCGGGAGTTGTGATGGATGAGGCGGCAATCGTCATATTCATCATCGCCACGACCCGTATAAAATACTCTTTTAATTCCCCTTCTTCCGGGGTGGCGCGGACAGCGCCTTCGCCAATGGGGCTGGTTCCGTTCTTCAGGTAGCACTTCGTCTCTAAAAGGCGGTCGTCATCAAATGATGACTTTACAAGCTTAAACTCGGATGACGGAAAGCGCCCGTTAAGTATCGATATATACTCTTCCATGAGCCCTTTGTAAGAATCGTCCAGCACGCGGCTGTTATAGCGGACCTCATAACGCCTGCCTTCTTTTAGAATGGCGGGTATCTGATCGCAAAATAGGTTTACAGACATAGCTGTATCGTTACGCAGGATCGGTTCGATGCCGATCTTCCCCAATGGCGCAAAAGGCAAAATACTTGACGAAGGACTGCTGCCTTCATTTTTCCTGACTTTGCCAGATGGTCTCCTTGAAGGCCTGCTCGCCGGAATAACCTGTGCGGCGCTTTCTTGCGCAATGACCGGTGCGAGGCCTTTCTCTATCACGCCGCGCTCTTTTTCGAGCCGCGCAAGCTCGGTTCTTAATCCGATGACGGCAGAGTCGTCGGGAAGGATTCGAGCGGCCTTCTCTTTGACCCTGGCATTTAAGGTGAAGAATTTTACGGTGTTGTCATCTGACGCCGATACGAATATGGGGAGATTGTTACTATCCTTTAACCCTGTGTATTGGGCGGACCAGACCCGGCCAGTATGCTCATTAAAAGAAGTGAGAGGAGTTGTGGACTTATTAGCTATATCAAGAGTGAAGAATTTTACGGTGTTGTCACTTGACGCCGATACGAATATGGGGAGATTGTTACTATCCTTTAACCCTGTGTATTGGGCGGACCAGACCCGGCCAGTATGCTCATTAAAAGAAGTGAGAAGAGTTGTGGACTTATTAGCTATATCAAGAGTGAAGAATTTTACGGTGTTGTCATCTGACGCCGATACGAATATGGGGAGGTTGCTACTATCCTTAAACGGCGTCTGCCTTGCGTCATTAAAAGCTTCTTCGCCCGACAGCTCACAGAGTTTCGTGGTGGCGATCCCGGCGCTGGGGGCCACAACAAGCCTTTGTGCGTCATCTTGAACCCCTCCGGGCACGGCGGCAGGAATAGCGCGGGCGATCTGTCCGGCCACCCTGGCGATCCCGGCCTCGATCTCAACGAGGCGCTCGAGTAAGGCGCGCTCTTTTTCAAGAGAGGCGAGCTCATGGCGCAGGGGTTCGATCTCTTCAGGCGCGATTTTTCGCGCGGCGGCTCGGGCTCCTCCGGTATCGGGAGCCTGTCCGGTCACGGCCTCCGACAGGTCCCAGAATAGAACGGCGTTGAGGAACTTCTTCTTTTTATCAGAGACAGAGCTGTCTATTTCTGTGCCTGTTGAGGCAATGAGAAGTTTTTGTCCGGGTATATAAGCGACGGACAGGCATCTATCCTGATGGCCTTTTATACCGTCACGCGGCCTTAACATGGCTACCTCATTGGTGGTGTGGTTTACAGGGTCGAGTGTGAAGAATCTCACCGTCTTATCATAAGAAGCCGATACGAATACTTTTTTACCATCTACTACCAATGTGGTCTCATTGGCTGACAGGACCCAGCCGGTATGTTTATCGAATATGGCTACCTCATTGGTGGTGTGGTTTACAGGGTCAAGTGTGAAGAATCTCACCGTCTTATCATAAGAAGCCGATACGAATACTTTTTTACCATCTACTACCAATGTGGTCTCATTGGCTGACCGGACCCAGTTGGTATGTTTATCGAATATGCCTACCTCATTGGTGGTGTGGTCTACAGGGTCGAGTGTGAAGAATCTCACCGTATTATCGCTTGAAGCCGATACGAATACTTTTTTACCA
>JAPLMG010000260.1 GCA_026387165.1 Candidatus Omnitrophota bacterium | reverse complement strand
CGCCGAGAGAATAGACGCTCTCTTTCAGGAGAACTGGATAAAGCCCTCCCAGAGCCTGATAGGCATAAATGTGAGGGCGTCGTCGCGGTGGAATTCAAAGAACTGGCCGCCAAAGCGTATAGCCGAGCTGTGTGACAGGCTCGCGAAAGAGTTCAATATGCGCGTAGTCCTTACCGGAACGAAAGAAGACGCTCTCTTTATAGAAAAGATAAGGGGCCTGACGGCTTCAAAGCCCGTGATAGCGGCAGGAAGGACAGCCGTTATGGAGCTGGCGAGCCTGATAAAGAGGTGCAAAGCATATATAACGCCCGATTCGGCGCCTATGCACATCGCCTCGGCGCTTGGCACGCCTTTCGTTGCGCTCTTCGGTCCGACCGATCCCGCCAGACATGTGGCGCCTTCGAAAAATCACGTCGTTATAAAAAAAGACCTGAAGTGCAGCCCGTGCTACAAACCTAACTGTTCAAAAGGTTACAAGTGCATGAGCGGCATAGAAGTCGAGGAGGTATTTGCCGCTGTAAAAAATATTTTATTAGAGAGAGAGGGGGCGGGGTGAGAGTACTTCATGTCAATACGCATATGAATATCGGAGGGATAGGGCAGTACATAGTATCGCTTGCTAAAGCGCTGAAGCAAAAGAGGGTAGAATGTCTTGTCGCTTCAAGCGGGGGCGAGCTTTTGCCTGAGCTTGTCAGATTAGATGTCAGGCATATCCGCCTGGACATGAAGACCAAATTCGAATTCGGGCCGAAGGTATTCCGCGCGGCCTCGCAGTTGGCCCGGATCATAAAAGATAAGAAGATAGATCTGGTACACGCGCATACGAGGGTCTCGCAGGTCGCGTCATATCTGGCGTCGCGGCGCACCGGCACTCCTTATATAGCTACTTGTCACGGCTACTTTAACGCGAAACTTTCGAGAAGATTGTTTGATACCTGGGGAGAAAAAGTCGTAGCGATAAGCGAAGCCGTCCGGAATCATCTGGAAAAGGATTTTAATGTGAAACCAGAGAGAATAGAAGTGATATATAACGGTATCGATCTGATCCGGTTTTCGAATACCTATTCTCCGGATCAAATAACGAGAGCAAGAAGATCTCTGGGTATTCAACGCGGAAACGTGATTGGGACGATGGGGCGCCTCTCTTCGGTAAAGGGGCAGAAATTTTTAATAGAAGCTATGAAAGAGGTCGTTTCTAAATCGAAGGATGCGAGGTGCCTGATAATAGGCAGCGGCCGTGAAGAGGCTGCCTTAAAAGAGCTGGCTAAATCTCTCGGCCTGGAAGGCCACGTCATCTTTACCGGCGCTGCTTATATGGATATACCTCTGTATCTGGCCTGCATGGATATATTTGTGCTGCCTTCAATAGAAGAGGGGTTGGGGCTTGCTCTTCTTGAGGCGATGAGCTTGGGCAGGCCGTGCGTAGCATCCGCGACGGGCGGGATAAGGGATATAGTAAATGACGGAGTTAACGGCATCCTTACACCCGTAGGAGATAGCGTACAGATAGCGAACGCCGTGCTGAAGATATTGGGCGACAAGGATCTTGCGAAAAATATGTCGAAGAAAGCAATAGATTTTGTAAAGGGCAGATTTTCTATCGAGGCCATGGCGGATAATATGATAAATCTCTATGAAAGGGTGATCCGTGCGGAACATTAAGAAGAGACTTGGCGTATGGAGCGCCGCCGCGCTTTTCACCGTATTTATAACCCTTGTTGCCTACGTAGCATTAAGATCGGCTTCGGTCGTGCCGGTATTGATGTACCATTCTTTTCAAGCCGAAGAAGACAAGCTGGTACCCTGCGTGTCGCCCGAGATATTCGCCGTACAGATGGAGTTTTTGGCAAAGAACCGTTATAATGTCGTGGGACCCGAAAAGATCATCGCGTACATGACCGGGATTGAGAAGATGCCGGCAAAGACCGCCGCCATCACCGCGGATGACGGGTACTATAATTTTTATAAAAACGCCTATCCGGTTTTAAAAAAATATAATCTGCCGGCAACCATTTTTATTGCCACCGATAAGATAGGGGCTAGCGGCTATCTGGGCTGGAAGGAGCTCGGCGAGATGTCGGATTCTGGACTTATAACCATAGGCAGCCATACAAGATCACATCCCTGGTTACCGTCCGTGTCTGTAGACGAAGAGAAGCTTTGGGACGAGCTGGCTCACTCCAAAGAGATATTGGAAAAAGGATTGGGCAGAAGAGTTGATTTTATATGTTATCCGAGCGGCGCTTTTAACGATCTGACAAAAGAGACAGCTAAAAAGGCGGGTTATAAAGGAGCCTTTACGACCAACCCGGCCAAGAAGAGCGGCATAGACGATATCTACGCCATAAGGCGCATAAAGATGTCATCGGCATCCGTGAACCCGGTCATCCTGTGGGGCAAGATCTCGAGATATTACGCATGGTTCAAGGAGCGCAGATGATTCCCGCCCATTCTTAAGGGCGGGTTTTAGTGTAGGAGAATGAGCGGGATGATAAAGAGTTCAGGCAGCGGGAAGAGGATACTTATTGTCAATGTGAACTGGATAGGGGATGTGATATTTTCCACACCCTTCATCAAAGCTATCCGCGACGCGTATCCCGACGGATATATAGCCTGCCTCTTGCATCCAAGATGCGCGGATATCCTGAAGGGCAGCCCGCGCATAGACGAGATCATCATTTATGACGAAGAAGGCCGGCATAAAGGCATCATCGGCAAATTGACGCTCATATTATATCTGCGCAAGAGGAGCTTTGACATGGCTTTCATACTCCACAGGTCTTTTACTAAGGCGCTCTTGACGTATCTCTCGGGGATAAAGGAGAGAATAGGTTATCCCACGAAGAGCAGGGGTTTTTTGCTCACCAGGACCATAGGCCTGCCGGAAGAGGAAGTCCATAAGGTGGAATATTTTTTAGGCCTGGCCAGGGGTTACGGTATAAAAGTGAGCGAAAATTCTTACGAGTTCTTTGTGCAGGATGCGGACAGGGAGAGCATGAAGAAATTTTTAAAAAGTCGCGGCGTAACGGATAAGGACCGCCTTATAGTTTTATGTCCGGGCGGTAACTGGGCGCCGAAGAGATGGCCGAAGAAGAACTTCGCGAGGCTGGCGGATATGCTGGCTGAGGGCTTGAGCGCAAAGATAGTTCTATCCGGAGCAAAAAAAGACTCTGTATTGGTAGAAGAGATCAGGCTCGTGATGAAGAGTATTCCGGTGATTTCATGCGGTGAGACCACACTCAAGGAGCTGGGAGCTCTGTTGGAGAGGGCGGATCTGGTCGTTGCAAATGACTCAGGCCCGATGCATCTGGCCGTGGCCATGAAGTCCAATGTGATAGCATTGTTCGGGCCGACATCACCCGGATTGACAGGGCCATACGGGAAGGGTAATTACAGGGTTATATGGAAGACTGAAGGATGCGACCCTTCGACAGGCTCAGGATCGCATCCTGAGGCTCTCGAAGGATGCGAAGTCCCTTGTTATGACGTCACATGCGCCGACAACCGCTGCATGGCGCTTATAACAGTAGAAGATGTTTTTAGAGAAGCGGAGGGTTTATTGCGTTTATAGTGTTTATTGAGTTTGTTGGGTTAGGTCTGAGAACTCAACAAACTCAAACAACACAACAAACACAACAAACACAACAAACACAACAAACACAACAAACACAACAAACACAACAAACACAACAAACACAACAAACACAACAAACACAACAAACACAACAAACACAACAAACATGATAATCGATAAATCCCGGATAAGACGCATACTCGTCATCACCCTAAGCAATATAGGCGACATAATATTGACGACGCCGGTTATAAGAGCCTTGTCGAAGGAGTTCCCCGGTTCGAGGATAGACGTGATGGTCGGCCCGAACGGCAGGGATATATTCGATAAGGATCCAAGAATATTCAAGCTCGTGGTCTACGACAAGCATATCTCAATAGCCGAAAAGAGAAGGCTGCAGCTTAAATTGAGGAAGCTGAAATACGATCTTGTGGTGGATTTGAGGAATACGGTATTTCCGCTTTTATTGGGTCCCAAGTACAGGAACAGCCCGATCCAATCTTTTCCGAAATAGATAGTGCATAAGAAGGAGAGGCATCTTTACAGGCTCTTTTCCTTCGGAATCGAGGATCTGAGCGAAAGGCCGTATATATATATCGCCAAAGAGGATGAGGATTATGCCGATGATCTTATTGAGACGAATGCGGTAACCGATCCGATCGTTATGGTGAGTCCCGGAGCCAAGAGCCATCTGAAGCGATGGACCGTTGAAGGGTTCGCCGAAGTCTGTGACGGTTTAATCGGCGAATGCGCCGCCAGCATAGTCTTTGTGGGGGCAGGCCACGATGACAAGGAGATCGTTCTGTCCGTCGCCGGAAAGATGAAGAATAGATATCACGATTTTGTCGATAAGACCAATATAAGGCAGCTCGCGAGCCTCTTAAAGCGTTCGAGCCTTCTCATAACCAATGACAGCGCGCCGATGCATATTGGATGCGCCGTCGGCACGAAGGTATTGGCGATCTTCGGCTCGACGGATCCCATGAAGTACGGGCCTACGGGCGAGTTCGACGCCGTCATAAACAAGAAATTGTTCTGCTCGCCGTGCGAAGTCGCCGCATGTAGATACGGCCACGAATGCATGAAGCTCGTATCTGCCGACGAAGTGCTCGATCAGGCTAAGATGATGATCGAAGGTTATGAATAAGAGGATAATTATAGTCAGGATGGACAGGGTTGGGGATGTCGTGCTGTCGACCCCCGCCATAAAAGCGGTACGGGACGCGTATCCGGACAGCCGCATAGCCGTCCTTGTCAGGCCGTATGCCAGAGAGGTGGTGGACGGCAATCCTTATATCGATGAGATAATAACCTACGATAAGTCAGGTATGGAGAGAGGCCTATTAGGAAAGATC
>JAPLMG010000149.1 GCA_026387165.1 Candidatus Omnitrophota bacterium | reverse complement strand
CGCCTTTATTATCTTGCCTTCGTTGTTCTGGTCTTCGGAATATGAGATATCCACGATGGAAAATTGCATCAGGCCCGCAGAGATGAGGGCCGCTAAAGCCGCTTTGAACAATTTCGTCATTTTACACCCTTTCACTTCGTGGAACTGCCTACACATAACAGCCGGGCAGTTTCGCTTCGCGGAACTGCCTACACGTAATAGCTATGCAGTTTCACTTCGTGGAACCTCTCAAGAGCGTAATTGCTCACGAGAGGTTTCCATGTCGGCATCGGCATTCTCGACGCCTATAAAATCTTCCGAACGATTCATCAGGTTCTCAAACCTCATATACTCGCCCACAAAGGTAAGGTTTATGCTGCCTACTGGGCCGTTCCTCTGCTTTGCTATGATAGTTTCGGCTACGCCCTTATTCTCTTCCGTAGGATTATAGTATTCTTCCCTCAGTAACAGTATGACGATATCGGCGTCCTGTTCTATGGCGCCGGACTCTCTCAAATCTGATAGCTGCGGCCTATGGTCGGACCTCTGTTCAACCGCGCGGGAGAGCTGGCTTATCGCTATCAGAGGAACCCTGAGCTCTCTTGCCAAAGCCTTCAAGGATCTCGATATTTCCGATATCTCCTGCTGCCTGTTGTCGGAACCGTACGGCCCCTGCATGAGCTGTAAATAGTCGAGCACTATCAGCTGTATATCATGCTGAGCTTTTAACCGTCTCGCCTTGGCGCGTATCTCCAGTACGGATGCTCCCGGGGTATCATCGATGAATATCGGCGCTTCGGAAAGCTTGCCTGCGGCGGTAACGAGGCGCGGCCAGTCGGCCTGCGACAGAAAGCCCGTCCTCACTTTATGCGCGTCCACTCTTGCGTGGGAACAGAGCATCCTCTGAACAAGCTGCTCTTTGGACATTTCGAGCGAGAAGAAAGCGACCGGCTTCTTTTCCACAACTCCCGCGTGCTCCACTATGCATGTCGCAAGAGCGCTCTTGCCCATGGACGGGCGTCCCGCTATAACTATAAGATCTGAAGGCTGCAGGCCCGCCGTCTTCATATCCAGATCCCTGAAGCCCGTCGCAAGCCCTGTTATATTCTCTTTTCTCTGATAGAGATTATCGATCGTCTCTATCGAACTTCTTATGATATCCCTCAGAGGGACCGATCTCGATTCTACCTTCTTCGAAGCTATATCGAATATTATCTGTTCGGCCTTATCTATCAAAGTATCCGCGTCATGAGAAGCGTTGTAGCACTCCGCGGCTATCTGGGTCGACGCGTTGATGAGATTTCTCAGGATATATTTCTCTTTCACTATCTTCACATAGTGGACTATATTCGCCGCTGTGGGAACGCCGGAGGCTATGCCCGTTATATAGGAAGGCCCGCCCGCATCATCAAGGGCGTTATTCTTCTTCAGCTCCTCCACCACCGTGATGAGATCCACGGCCCTGTTTTCGTCGAATAATTTTATGATGGCTGAGTATATCTTTTTGTGGGCGTCTTTGTAGAAATAGGACTGGTTGAGCATCTCGATGGCCAGAGCCGTAGCTTCGCGGTCCAATAGCATCGACCCCAGAACGGCCATTTCAGCTTCAAGGCTTTGAGGAGGTATCTTATCTACTATTTCCTGTCCTGCCATTTTTGTGTTTGTTGTGTTTGTTGTGTTTGTTGTGTTTGTTGCGTTAAATGAGCTTAACTCAATAAACGCTAAAAACACCATAAACACAATGAACTACTCTTTTACGACCCAGACTCTTAACGACGCCTTGATTTCCGGATGAACCTTCACCTCTACCTGATAAACGCCGAGCTTCTTTATCGGCTCATCCAGCACGATATCTTTCTTATCTACGGTGATCTTTTCTGCCATGAGAGCGGCCGATATCATTTCGGTAGTCACGGCGCCAAACAGCTTCTCTTCTTCTCCTGTCCTGGCGCTTATCGTTATGGATAACGCCGCTATCATTTGCGCAAGCGTCTTCGCTTCATCTAATCTCTTCGCCTCCGAAAGAGCCTGTTTCTTCTTTAGCGAATCGAGTATCTTCATATTCCCCGGAGTGGCCTCTTTCGCGATGTTCTTCGGAAAAAGGTAGTTTCTGGCGTATCCTTCTTTTACATTAACTATATCACCCGCTTTTCCCAGTCTATCAACGGTCTGGATCAATATCGCCTTCATTTAATGTCTTTCTCTTGCTATCACTTGTCAGCTCTCAACTATGAACTATCAACTATTAACTATGAACTAATTTAATCCGCTACAAAAGGCAGAAGCGCCAGCACGCGCGCCTTTTTGATCGCGACCGCGAGCTGCCGCTGGTGTTTAGCACAGGTGCCGGTTATCCTCGACGGCATGATCTTGCCGCGTTCGGTCAACAGCTTCTGAAATTTCTGATAGTCCAGATAATCTATTGCCTTTATCTTATCCATGCAGAATCTGCACGGTTTCTTCTTGTATACTTTCTTCTTCTTATCGCCGTCTTTTCTCGGCTTTCTCTTCATTTCGAACCTTGACATTTTCTCTCCTCGTTATAGGCTCTCTTGTCGTTAGTAAGTAGTATATAGTATTTAGTATACGGTATTTAGTACAGCCCTCAACTGTTTACTATATACTATTCATTATATACTATTTGCTATATACCATTTACTATATACTATTTACTATATGCTACTAAACTGACTTTAAAACGGCGGTTCGTCGGAATCGCCCGCCGTTGTCTTCGAACCTTTGGCGCTCTCGTCATTGCCCGGTATAGGGCTTATCTCTTCGTTAAGATTTATAGTGGCTACGTCCTGAGGTATGGCGCCGCCTTTAGCGGATGGGTCGCCTCCCTTACCGGCAGGCCCTGCCCCTCTTAAA
The DNA here is from genome assembly GCA_026387165.1 of Candidatus Omnitrophota bacterium. Taxonomy (GTDB): domain Bacteria; phylum Omnitrophota; class Gorgyraeia; order 2-01-FULL-45-10; family 2-01-FULL-45-10; genus 2-01-FULL-45-10. Next base: position 1,371 of record JAPLMG010000149.1, on the reverse strand, counting down.
AACTGGACGTTATCGGCTATCACTTCCATCGTAGAGCGCTTCTGCCCGTCCTGGCCTTCCCAGCTTCTTGATTGAAGACGGCCCTCAATGAATACCGGGCTGCCCTTTGACAGGTATTCGCCGCATACTTCGGCGCGGCGCCCCCATACGACGATCTTTATGAAGGAGACCTCTTCTTTCTTCTCTCCGGCCTGGCTGGTATAAACTCTGTTTACGGCTACAGTGAACGTGGCAACGGCCGTGCCGCTGGGGACATATCTCAGCTCGGGGTCCCTGGTAAGATTTCCCATCAACAGTACTTTGTTAAAGCTGGCTGCCATTAGAGTATCTCCTATCTTCTCGTTATCATCGTGCGGAGTATATCGTCGTTCAACCTGTATGCCTCTTCGAGTTTCGCGATAGCGCCGGTAGGCGCTGAAAAGTCGAGCTTAAAGTAGTGGCCTTCTTTGGCCTTCTTCACGGGATATGCCAGAGGGCGCTTACCCCACGGCTCCTCTTTTTTGACCGTTCCGCCGTTTTTCGTAACGCTGTCTGAAATGACTTTGAAAATATTCTTCGCATCTTCATCCTTGATTTCAGGCTTTATAATGAATATTCCTTCGTAATTTTCCACCGGAGCCCCTCCTTTAAAATCCCCGCTTTCCTCTCCATGGTTTCGAACTTACACAGGAGGGGCGGGGTTACCATACACGATATTATCACACCCCAAAAAATTAAGCAACGATTTAATCCACAACTTGGCTCACGACGTGGCGGCTTTCTTTGCATTGAATTTGTTCATGGCCGCGTCCATGCCCTTCATTATCCAGCATTCAAGCGCTTCCCGGGCCAATGATAAAATATGGGAGACGTTCTTATGCTGATTCCGCTTAAAAGGCGTCAATACATAGCGCGTGATATCTCCTTTATGGACGTCTGTAGCTATGCCGATCCTTAAACGCGCAAAGTCATATCTGCCCAGCACGGATATTATGGACTCTAAGCCTTTGTGGCCGCCGGCCGAACCTCTCTTCTTCATCCTTATCCTGCCAAGCTTCATATTTATGTCGTCGCAGATGACGATCAGGTCATCCGAAGGCCCCATCTCTTCACGGAGAAGGCCGCCTACAGTGTCGCCGGAACGGTTCATGTAAGTCTGAGGCAGCGCCAGGACCACATCGTGGAGCGCGATCTTACCCCTGCCGATAAGAGCGGAATAACGCTTCTCTTTTATCTTTATCCTGTTCTCTTTCGCAAGATCCTGCAGTACGGCAAAACCTATGTTGTGCTTTGTAGCCTTATACTCTCCACCCGGATTACCCAGGCCTACCATGATCTTCATAAAGTCTACTTCTTTTCCTCTTTCTTCTCAGGCGACTTCGGAGCATCTTC
>JAPLMG010000103.1:3391-4207 GCA_026387165.1 Candidatus Omnitrophota bacterium | reverse complement strand
TACCCAGGCCGGGGACTTCCATCTCAAGCGCCATAAAGGACGCTATAGATATATTGAAGGGCGCCGACAAGAAGTTCAGGGTCTTCGTCCTGATAACCGACGGCGAGGAACTCGAGGGTGACGCTATGAAAGCGGCAAGCGAAGCCGCGCAGGCAGGCATGCGAATATATTGCGTTGGCGTAGGCACGGCTCTTGGCGATCTTATTCCCGCGGTAGACGCTCAGGGCGAAAATGGGTATCTTGCCGACAAAGCCGGCCAGGTAATTAAAACTCGCCTTAACGAAGATCTTTTAAAAAGAATAGCTGTTGCCACGGGCGGCAGTTACGTGAGAGCCACGCCAAGCGATTTCGGACTGACGCTTCTTTACGATAAGAGCATATCGAAACTGGAGAAGAGGGATATAGATGCGAAGATGAAGAAACGTTATCAGGAGCGTTACCAGATATTTTTAGGTATTGCGGTCGCTTTCCTTTTATTGGAGCCGCTTATTTCGGAAAGGAAGAGATAGGATGGAGAGGCTTAATTCTAACGTCATTGCGAGCGAGCCTTTAGGCGAGCGAAGCAATCTCGCTTTTAAAGAGATTGCTTCGTCCTGCTTCGCTTCGCTCGCAGTCCTCGCAATGACGATACTTTTTGTATTAATGGCAGCATCAGCCCATGCTTCCACTGCCCTTGATGTAAAAAAAGGCAATATGTTGTATAATAGCAAAAAGTATGATGAAGCGATAAAAGTATACGATAACGCTCTTGACAGGAAGTCCGATAATGCCATGCTCAGGTTCAATAAGGGCGATGCTTTATACAAAAAGGGTTCT
>JAPLMG010000103.1:0-3370 GCA_026387165.1 Candidatus Omnitrophota bacterium | reverse complement strand
ATAGCGCGGCTATAGAGTCCTACAATAAGGCTATTGCCCAGGGGAGCGCCTGGATATTGGCAGATTCTGATTACAATATAGGGAATTCCAACTATAAAATAGGGTCGGCCCAGGTAGAGTCTGATATAAATAAGGCAAAGGAGTCCTATGAAGCCGCGCTTCAGTTCTACAAGCGCGCTATAGATCTGAATCCCAACGATAGAGACGCAAAGTTCAACTATGAATTTGTAGATCAGAAGCTGATGAGCTTGAAAGAGAAAGAGGAGAAGGAGAAGAAGAAAGAGAAAGATCAAAAGCAGGATAAAGAAGACAAGAAAGACCAGGATAAGCAGTATCAGGGCGGGGGCGGTCAGGATAACAAAGATCAGCAGCAGGATAAGGATCAGCAACAGCAGGATCAAAAACAGGACCAGCAGAAGCAAGAACAGGATAAGCAGCAAAAGGGCCAAGATCAACAGAAAGACCAAAAGCAACAGCAGAATCAAGATAAACAGCAGCAGGATCAGGGGAAAGATCAAGAGAAGCAGCAATCGAGTCAAAATAAAGAAGAAGAGAAAAAATCTCAACAGGATCAGCGGCAGGAAGAGCAAAAGAAACAGGAGGAACAGAAGAAGCAAGAAGAACAAAAGAGACAAGAAGAGCAGAAGAAGAAAGAAGAGCAGGCCCAGCAGGAAGGAAACCAGCAGAAGCCGCAGGGCCGGGGAGAGAAAGGGAAGCCGCAGCCCGCCGAGCCTAAGGAAGAGAAGGAAGGCCAGCCGCTGCAATTTTACGATACTGGCGAGGGCGAGAAAGATGAGATGACGGAAGAAGAGGCTAAGATGCTTCTTGAGGGATATAGAGGAGAAGAGGCTTCGGCCCAGTCGGTTAGGATGCGTAGAAAACAGGTGCCGCTGCCGGAGCCGGATAAAGATTGGTAATTATAGAAACTTATAGAAATTTTGTGGAAATTTATAGAAATTAACGGAAATTAATCGTTCGTGTTGCAAATAATAAACTTCTTAATATGAACAAATATATATTTGTTATCATCGTGCTGGCTGCAACGCTATGCGGTGTGGCGTGTGCCGAGGATATTAAATTCGAGGCAGGCATAGACAAGAAGACCGTTGCTATAGGCGAGAGCGCGCAACTCGGGCTTACTTTCTATGGCACGCAGAATGTTCCGGCACCCGATATAGGAAATATGGACGGGTGCGAAGTCCGGTATCTCGGCCCATCCACTATGATGACGGTCATTAACGGGGTCGTATCGAACTCAATAACGCACATGTATAAAGTGCAGCCATTAAGATTAGGGAAGTTCCAGTTCGGCCCGTTCACTTTTAAGTATGAAGGGAATACTTATACGTCGAGCATCGCATTTCTTACGGCAACGGAGGAGAAGATCAGGCAAGAGCCCGTTAAAAAGGAAGGCGAAGAGAACATCATCGATTCGCTCGACATAAAGGACAGGTTATTTTTAACTCTCAAGCTTGATAAGACGGAAGCTTATGTAAACGAGATCGTGCCCGTTACTATCAAGGTTTATGTTAACAGGATGAATGTAAGTGATATACAGCTTCCGGCTTTCAACCAGGAAGGTTTTTCAAAAGCGCAGTTTGAAGATCCGAAACAGTACCGCGAGCGCATGGGCGGATTATTGTATGACGTGCTGGAGTTCAGGACGACCATCTTCGGGACCAGGGCAGGTAATTATAAGCTCGGCCCGGCGACGTTAAAATGCAATCTCGCCGTAAAGAAGAGAGTCCGCAATATGTCGGCGCTGGACGACGACTTCCTGAACGATAAGGGTATGAGAGATCCGTATTTTGAGGACTTCTTTACAAGGTATGAACGTTATCCCGTAGAGCTGAAATCCGACGAGGCCGGTCTTGTGCTTTTGGCGCTTCCGCAGGAAGGCCGGCCCGAAGATTTCTCCGGAGCGGTAGGCGACTATCAGTTCATATATTCGGCAGGCCCCAAAAATGTTAAAGTCGGCGATCCCGTGACGCTCAGGATGGAGGTAAACGGAACGGGCAATTTTAATACGGTGATAATTCCGAAATTAGATAATACGGAAGGCTTCAGGGTATATGAACCGCAGATAAAGACGGAACCCGGGAGGAAGACATTCAGGCAGGTCCTTATACCTGAGTCCGATAAGGTTTACCAGACCCCTAAAGCCATATTCACTTACTTTGATCCGGAAAAGAAGATATATAAGACGATCACCCAGGAGCCCGCGCCGTTACAGGTGGAGAAAATCCTTGAGTCACCGGCACAGGTGATAGGACAGGCGCCCGCGCTTCCTCCGGCGATACCTCTGGCCCTGGCTGCACGGCCCGAAGAGAAGAGAGAGGATTCTCAGCCTCAGGGCGACATCTTATATATAAAGGAATCGATGGGCAGCGTTCAAGCGAGAGACTCCGAAATATATAAGAAGATGCTCTTCCTCATAATCTTTCTTTTACCGCTGTTTATCCTGATAGTCACATACCTGATCTATGCCAAACAGGACCGCCTGAAGCGCGACACGAGATACGCCCACAGGACGGAAGCTTTTAAGAGTATGCGCAAGGAATTTTTCGAACTAAAACACCGCTTAAAATCGAACGATTCAAAAGGTTTCTATGAAACGCTGTTCAAGGCCATGCAGGATTATCTTGGAGGCAGGTTTTATATACCGGTGGCCGGATTGACCTTCGATACGGTTGAGCCTGTACTTAGGGCTAAGGGGGTAGGCGCGGCGCTGCTGAATAAGATAAATAATATATTCAACGTATGCGACCGGGCAAAGTTTGCCCTTATAAATGCCGATACACTATTGATGAAAGACGATATGAAGTCTCTCGAAGAGATAATACGGGAACTGGAAAGATTTAAGACATGAACCCCGCCCATTCTTATGCAGAGAGCGGATTTTATGTGGCTAGGACATAACTAATATGAATAAAATACCAAAATTTTTGTGCAAAACAAAGGAATGGGCGGGGTTAATTTTGATTTCGCTGTTTTCTTTCGTCAGCTTTGCGAATTGCGCCGAGGATTCGCAGGATCCGCGCAGCCTGTTCTATAAAGCCAACTCGCTTTATGAGCAAAGGGAGTATGAAAAGGCTTCGGAGGAGTATGCGAAGATCCTGGATATTGACGCCGAGAGCGGACCGCTCTATTTCAATATAGGGAATACCTTCTTTAAGTTGGGGAAGTTCGGATATGCCATACTTGCGTACAAAATAGCTCAAAGGCTCATGCCGGGAGACAGTGATCTTAAGTCAAATCTCGCCTACGCCGAATCGCTGACTGAGGATTCAGCTCTTCAGGCTTTACCTCAGAACAAGATAGCATGGCTCTTCAAGTTTCCGTTCAGGGAGTACAATCTCAATACCGTATC
>JAPLMG010000019.1 GCA_026387165.1 Candidatus Omnitrophota bacterium | reverse complement strand
TATTGCTTTCTGTTCTTTGGGAGTTTTCCGCAAATAGGGCCTCAAACGGCGTTCGGTGATCACCCGTTCGGTCAGCGGATTGCCTAATTGCTCAAGGGCCTTAATAATCGAGGCGTCCAGACTCAAGAGCCGGACATACTGGCACACCCGGACTCGTGAAACGCCAATCTTGCGGGCAAGGTCGCTCTCGTTTTTGGCTTGGCCGGTCTCGATCATCCGTGCGTATTCCTTGGCCCTAAAGATGGGGTTTTGGTAGGTCGGTCGGGGCTTCGGAGGTTTAGGGAGTCTTGAGGGTAGCTGGAAGGTCACCCGGAAGACGGTCTCCATGAGCCAGTGTGGGGAGCCACACTTCGACGCGGAAAAGCCTCTCTTGAGTTTATCTCGAGAGAGGCTTTTCCTTGCTCAGTGTGGCCCCGAGCAAGGCCGCCGGAGGCGGCCGCGTCGAGGGGCCATCATTCAATAAGGAAGAACTATGTGGTACGTTTATATCTTGAGATGCGCTGATGGTATTCTGTACACCGGCAGCACAACCGATATAGATCGTCGAGTAAAAGAACATAATCGCAAGAAAGGCGGCGGATGCACCCGTGCCCGCCTTCCCGTGAAGCTTATTTATAAGGAAACATGTCTATCTATATCTGAAGCACAAAAGCGGGAGCACCAAATCAAGACATGGTCTCGCGATAAAAAACTCGCCCTAATCTCCGGCAATAAATCAACTCTTCACGAACTATCCAAATCCCGCGACTAATTTCTCCTTACGACATCTCTTTATCTCCGAATCGCCTTGTAGTTAATGTTTTCTATTTAATGGTGGTTTGGCGCGCCCTGAGCTTCTATTGAAGGGTTTGCTTACGTGTTGGATAAAAAGGACTTGACAAATGTACCAAAAATGGTACACTTATAGCAGATGAAGAGAGAATACCCTTTAGAAGCCAGGTTTTTTAGAACAGAAACCGGAAATGAGCCTGTCAGGGAGTGGTTAAGGTCTTTGTCTAACGAAGATAAAAAAGCAATAGGTGAGGATATCAAGACAGTTCAATACGGTTGGCCAATAGGAATGCCTTTGGCGAGAAAAATGTGTAATGGAATATGGGAGGTAAGGACTAGGCTGGAGAATAAAATTTCACGAGTCTTGTTTACTTTGTCTGAAAATCAGATAATTCTTTTGCACGGATTTATCAAAAAGACAGAGAAGACTCCAAAAGATGATGTAGATTTAGCTATAAAACGGATGAAACAATTAAAGAGGGGGTAGATATATGAAACGAGCAAATAAGCATATAGGTTCCAGTTTTGATGACTTTCTTCAAGAAGAGGGTATCTTGGAAGAGACCCAGGCCGCTGCCGCAAAAAAAGTCATTGCATCCCAGATATGGAAACTTATGAAAAAAAATAATATTTCCAAGTCGAGGATGACAATGAGGATGCATATGAAGAGTCGCACGCAATTAAACAGACTCCTTGATCCGACCAACAGGTCTATCACCCTTCTGACGCTAGAGAAAGCTGCTAATGCGCTCGGTAAACACTTGCAAGTTCAGTTGGTGTAAAGTTAGGGGCGGTTGCATTGGCGTACCAACTGCTCCGCTTCTGTCGTATATAAAAACGCTATAAACTCCTCCATAAACCCTGAACCAGAACTCGCTTCGCTCGTTGAATTTCGGGGAATTTCGGGGACACATCACTTAATTTCAGGGACAAAAGAACTTCAGGGACACATTACTTAATTCTCGATATTCAATAGTGAAGCAGATAATTAAGTGATGTGTCCCCTTAATGCCCTTAATGTACCCTTAATGTACTTAATGTAGGAAAGGGGTGACGGTGAGCGAGTTATCGCATAGATTAAGCGTTCTTTAATAAAAATGCTCGGCTACCCATTTCTGCATATCTTTTATAACCGATAATCTAAATACGCGCTCTGCAGAAATTCCAAGAACCGTCCCCAATATGACCGATGCAATCATTACTATAGTTGCCATAGCAAACGATATTAAAAAAAACCTGTATAATTCTTTTAAATAATCCCGCCAGAATTTCCACGTAAATTCTGCTTCCTTGGTTAATAAACTATAAAATAAGAATGCCAGATTAAAAACTATAAACCAAGGCGCTATAAGTTTAATAAAGATGATAAAAAAAGATATAAAATAAGCCAACCTCGAAAAGTAAATCAATGTCGAAAGCACGGTCAATTCCAAAATCACGACAAACCACAACGCTAAGATGAGTGCCTTCCGCTTTCTATCTAATGAGTACATATTAGGTTTCGGGGACGGTTCTCGCGGCAATCCCAGAACTGTCCCTTGGATCAGGACGCTCTAACCAGGTTAAGAAGCCCCCATTCTAACCTGGTTAGATTTTATGAGCCCTCTGCATCAATGATGGTTCCTACGGCATAGCTGACATCTTTGAGCTTAGTCTTAACGATCTTCTTCAGTTCGTTCATCTTATCCGGAGTTTCGCCATAGCCAAACCACTTGGCGTCTTTGACCGGAAAGCTTTGTCGCCCGGTGGAGCTGAGGAAGAGGATGCAGGGCTTATTTATTTCCATCTTTTCCAGGGCAATTGACGCGGGATATATATTGCGAATGGGGCTTTTCCCCGGATTTTCCATCAGATACTCCCGGTCCCTCTCTTCGGCGATCTTTGACCAGATATTCTCAAAGACCGCTATTACGTCATTTTTGGCGATATTCTGCCCCTGCACAGGATTGTATATAACTTCCAGGATCTTAAAGTCATTCTGTTTTAAAACGGTCTTTTCGGGTTTTGTGATTGCGACATCGGATTCATCGATCTTTACAGCCATGACGACCAGATTCGATTCTCTGGTGATATCTTCCAGGGAAAGCTCGTTGTTATGTACCTGGCCCATATGTCCCTCCTTCGGAAAAATAAGATTTACCGCGACCGCGCAGACCAAAATAAACCACAATTTATTCCGATTCATTTAACCTTACCCCGTCTTCATAGTATCATCGCGGCCCCAAATAATCAAATTATATTTCCGACTGGGCCGGCGATAGGGCGCTCTAACCAGGTTAAAAAGCTCTTGTTCTGACCGGTTAGAGTTTATTGAGCTCTACCTAAGATAGTCTTTTCGCATTCAGGCGTTACCGTGATATAAATAGTAAGTCCGGAGGAATGGTTTTATGCTATAATCACGACGTTGCGGGGTATCCTCAAATATAAATTGGAGGGAATGGCAGACGTTCCAGAAAGTGACACCCTGCGAGTATGGCGCACAAGAATAAGGCGTCTGTAAAAATGAAGATCGCATGCTAAAAATTTTCGGCAGGACCAAGCTGGTTGTATTATCGCTTTTCGTCGTGAATTTAGCGATGGGTTTTCTGCTGATCAATGAAGGCCTTTTCCATCAAGATGCCGTAATACTGGCTAAGGCCGTTGAAAATACCTACGCCAATGGCCGCCTTCAGCCCGCGGTTAGGGGAAGATACGGATGCGTATTAATCAACAGCATTCTCTATTTTCCATTCTACAAATTAGGGCAAAACGCCGATTTCGCCACGAGGTTTTCAAGCGTTCTATTCCACGCGCTATCCATCGCAGCGTTTTTTTTATTTATTTATGAATATTTCGGCAACCGGGTGCAGGCATTGTTCGGTGCCCTGCTTCTTTCCGTAACGCCTTTCTACTTTTCTCCCAATACCTATGGTAAAGAACATGGAATGAGCATCTTCTTTTTTTTGACGGCGCTATATCTGCTGCGCCGAAGTTTAAGAAAGAATAATATTTTGCTCTTATCCGTTTCAAGCTTTGTGCTCGGCTTTGCCGTTTCCGTAAGAGAATCGATCATTATCGCGGCCCCTTTATATTTTTTGCTGTATCTTGACCCGCAGATTTGCTTGAAACCTCCGGGGATCAGGCTGCCGGATGGAAGATTACGGCTGAAATACCTATGCGCTCTTCTCTTACCTTTTGCGCTCACCTTTCTTTTCCTATACTTATCCTATTTGAAGCCGGCAATTTATCGCGAACTGCTTATTCATGATGACACGACGATCTCATTCATGGGTATCTCGTCTCCGTATTTGCGGCTCGCCTTTGGCGATCTATATAAGAGCGTCTCATCTCTGCTTTTTCTTTTTGCGGCGCTAGGGGCCATGCAGCTTCTTATGAAAGAAAAAATTTTCCCTGTCCTGTTATCTTTTTCATGGTTTTTGCTTATATTATATTTCGGGAATCTTGATATGTACGCGCCTAGGTTTTTAGATATTGTGATATTGCCGGTCCATATTTTAGCTTCATACGCCCTGGCAAAGCTCTATTCCAAAGATAAGGCAGTTGCCGCCATCATCGTAGTATATCTGGTCTCAAGCATGTTCATTTCTATGTACCCGAGCCTTAAATTCAGGCACAGTTATAATGGGGAAAAAAAATTTGCCCTATTTGTTAAAGATAAGACCGAGCCTAACGCGATCATAGTTACCATGGACGATGCTCTCTTTATAGAGTACTATGCCGGGCGAAAAACTTTAACCCACCCTATTAATAATTGGAAAGAGATGCATCCATTCTTGAGGCAGTTTACGGCGGCCTGGTCGCTGGAAAATAGTAGACGTCCTATTTAGAGACTGTTGAAAAACTCCTTACTTCGACAGGCTCAGTGTCGTCCCGAGCCGTTCGACCCTTCGACAAAAGTTCAGGACGAAGTCCCGAGCCAGGTCGAGAGGCTTCGCTCACGGAGTTTATCCCGCACCTTTGTGGTGCGGGGTTCGTTCTCAACCGTTCATTGGGTGAGATGCTTTTTTGTGGCGGAGAGAGCCGGATCGTTATGGCAGGGAGGCCCTGATCTTTTCGAGGAGCGTTTCGAGGTCGTAGGGTTTGAACAGGACCTCGTTTACGCCCATCGCGCGGATCTTCTCTTCGATCCCCGGCGTAACATTGGCCGTCGAGATGATGACCGGCAGGCAGGTCGTCTTGGGCATCTTCCGGAGATTTTCGAGGACGAAGAGGCCGCCGCCGGCGGGAAGGTTGATGTCGAGGACAACGAGCGAAAGCTCCTCCTTGCAGGCCAGGGACATCCCGTAGGTCGCGTCGTACGCGGTCAGCACCCGATACCCGCTCCTTATCAGAAAGGTCGTCAGCGCGAAGACGAACTTCTGGTCATCGTCGATCACAAGGATCACCTTCTTCGAATTCTCCATGGAGGAACTACCCTTTCTTAAGTGGCAGGAGGACCGTAAAACAGTTCGGTTCACCGGCGTTGCTCGTCGCCCAGATCTTTCCCTGGTGGAGCTCGATGATATCCTTCGCGATCGAGAGGCCGAGCCCCTGTCCCTCGACCGTTCTATCGATCCGTTCAAACTTGTCGAAGATCTTCTCGAGGCGCTCCGCGGGGATCGGGGTGCCGGTATTCAGGACCTCGATGCGCGCAAAGGTGTCGACCGGATAGGCCCGAAGGACAACCCGGCTGCCGTCCGGGGCGTACTTTACGGAATTGCCGAGGAGGTTATTAAGTACACGGATGATCTTCTCCTTATCGGCGTCGAGAAGGAGGGGCCCCTTGCAGAGATCGGCAATGAAGGTGATCCGTTTCTCCGCTGCGACGGCCTCAAGCTCGCGGCACTGTTCGTGGATAAGATCTTTCAGGTCGAACACGCTCTGCTTCAATTCCGCGATCCTCGCTTCGATCATATATGTATCGATGATCTCGATGATGATCGCGTTCATTCGGTCCGCAACCTCCCGGCAGACACTGATCCCCTCTTCCTCTTCTTTTGTAAGCTTGCCAAGGAAGGCCGTGCGCAGGTTCGATAGATTCGCCTTCAATACCGCCAGGGGGCTCTTGAGGTCATGGACGAGCGCCATCGCGAAAGAAGATTTCAGCTCGTCGGCGCGTTTTGCTTTCACCGCGTAGGCCAGTGTCTTATGGATGACGTTCTTGGTGACTCTATAGCCGATGGTATAGCCGAGGAGGACGATAAAGCCGGCGAAGAAGAGGACGGGAGCAATATCATCCAGGACCTTATTGCCGATGAAGATCTTGTCAAAGAGGATATAGGCGAGCGCGAGGATCGGGATGATACTGATGAGGAAGAAAGCGAGGTTGAGCTCTTTGTACGGGTTCTCGTTCAATTCCTGAAAGAGGAGTTTTAATTCTTTGCGGGTTTCTTTCGCCATACCGGGCACCTTTTTTGCTTTCGCTCTCGGGGGCATTCTATACCATCCTCCCAAGCAAACTACCACAGAGTGCAGGGTCTGTCAAGCGCGACGAAATGCAGATGTCCTAAAAAGGTACACCCTATCACCTGGTAGGGTGTACCGAAATAGGACGTCTGTGAATACTCCCGAGAGTTCGTCCACTATGGGGAGCCAATTGTGAAAACGTCTATCGTTTATCGGTAGGCGTTTTTCGTGTTGGGCGAGCCGCTACAGGAAAAAGCCTACTGTTTATCAGTAGGTTTTTTCTTTTGGTAGTTCCTGCAGCAGGACTGAGTCCTATCCATAGCAAAAATCAGTGTTGTAACTCGCTGCCTATGCTATAATTATAACTCGAAAGTGTGTCAAATGGGAAAGTCCCCATATATAAATTTAATATGGCGCGCGAAGATACCTCAAAAAAATCGGCTTTTAAATTTATAATTTTATTAGGCGCTGTCAGCCTTCTTGCTGATATGACTTATGAAGGGGCGCGCAGTATCACAGGGCAGTATCTCGCTATATTGGGCGCGAGCGGAACTGTGGTCGGAATTGTCGCTGGATTCGGAGAACTGCTCGGTTATGCTCTTCGGCTTGTATCCGGTTATATCAGCGATAATACGGGAAGATACTGGCTGATAACTATCTTTGGATATACGGTCAATCTTCTGGCCGTGCCGCTCCTGGCTTTGGCGGGCAGGTGGGAAATCGCCGCGGCGCTTATGATCTCAGAACGGATAGGAAAGGCGATTCGCACTCCAAGCCGTGACGCGATGCTTTCGCACGCGACCAAGGAGATAGGTCGGGGATGGGGCTTCGGTCTGCACGAAGCTATGGATCAGATAGGGGCTATGCTTGGCCCTTTAATCGTAGCTGCGGTACTTTATATTAAGGGCGGCTATAAGACCAGTTTTGGTATATTGCTTATACCGGCGATTTTAGCGCTAAGCGTTCTTTTAGTAGCCAGACATCTTTATCCCAGGCCGCGCGATCTCGAACCTGAGGCAGTTCCATTAGAGACCAAAGGTTTCCCGCGTGTATTCTGGATATACCTTGCCGCGATAGCTCTTATAGCCGCGGGGTATGTTGATTTTCCATTGATCGCTTATCATTTCAAAAAAGTCTCTATCGCTTCGGACAACTGGATTCCTATTTTTTACGCCATCGCGATGGGGGTTGACGCTCTAGCCGCGCTTGTATTCGGGCGCCTGTTCGATCGCATAGGCGTATTGACTCTTATCTTTGCCGCGCTGATATCCTCGATCTTTGCCCCTCTGGTATTTTTGGGAGGTTTTTATCCCGCCATTATAGGAATAGCATTGTGGGGAATCGGTATGGGTGCGCAAGAATCCATAATGAGAGCCGCGATCGCCAATATGATTTCTATAAATAAAAGAGGGTCTGCTTACGGGGTATTTAACGCGGGTTATGGTATATTTTGGTTTCTCGGCAGCGCGCTCATGGGAATTCTTTATGATATATCAATCCCCGCGCTAATAGCGTTTTCAGTTATAGCTCAACTGGCCTCAATTCCATTTTTCATGATGGTGAAAAGAACATCTAAATACTAAATTACCACCCGAAAAACAGTTATGATAAAGACGCTTGCGGTTACAGAATTATGCAAACTTTACGGCGACCTGGTCGCAGTGGACAGTATTTCTTTCGACGTGAATCGAGACGAGATCGTCGGGCTTCTCGGCCCGAACGGCGCGGGAAAGACGACCACGATCAACATGATCCTGGGTGTCCTTGAACCGGACGCCGGCGCTATCAATATCGAAGATCTCGATATTGCCTCGCACCGTTCGGAAGCTATTGGCCGGACGAATTTCGCGGCAGTATATACTCCATTGCCGGGGAATTTGACCGTGTATCAGAATCTGAATATCTTCAGTCGTCTCTATGGTGTAAGGGACGTTCCGAAGCGTATCGACGAACTTCTTAAGCAGTTCGACCTGGAGTCTTTTAGAAACACAAAGTGCGGCGCGCTTTCTTCCGGTGAACAGACACGCGTAAGCCTTGCGAAGGCAATGCTTAATCGTCCGCATCTTCTTTTACTTGACGAACCGACCGCATCCCTTGATCCGGCC
>JAPLMG010000153.1 GCA_026387165.1 Candidatus Omnitrophota bacterium | reverse complement strand
TGCTACATTCCTTTGTTGGGATACAGTCTTTGCATCCAAGGACGAACCCGCGAGATGCTTTCTTTTTGTTACGTAGGCCCATTGAGCGTATAGTATTAAAAAGACTATCAGGATATTGCATTCAAACACAATAACCGGCGCGAAAAAATTAGGATGATCGCTGAGCATCATAGTTGAAAAAGGTATCAGACAGATGAACATGAACCATATTATATTTATGAATACCAGAGGCGGGTCGATATATGTGATAAATTGAAACTGCCAGTGATGCGCCAGCCACAGCACTCCCAGAAGCATAAAACTGATAGCATATGAGACAAAATCATTCCAAAGGCCGGCGAGCATTATATGGTAATCAGCTTCTTTTATGAACTTATCAGTCTTGAACAATTCACTCATGCTGACTATCATGATAGTCATGACCAAACCGGAAGAGGCTATGTCAGACGGAGAGCAGTCGTTGCTTCCTGAGAATTTCGAGAAATTGATGCGGGAAGCGAAAAGGGTCGCAGAAGCAGTGGATAGGGAGATTTAGATAAAATGATCAATGACCAAATCCCAATGTCGAATGAAATCCCAATGAAACAATGTCCAATTTGGAAATTGGGAATTGGACATTCATTTATCATGCGGATTTGGGATTTCGGATTTAGGCTAAAAAAAAATGAAACAGTTTAACAAAGTTACAATAATCGGTGTGGGATTGATCGGAGGCTCGATAGGCCTTGCGATCAAAAAGAGAAATCTCGCCCGAGAAGTTGTGGGCGTATTCAGGCATGAGTCTACGCTAAAGAGGGCGCTGAAATGCAATGCTGTAGATAAAGCGACCATGTTTATTGAGTCCGGAGTCAACGGAGCAGACCTCATTATAGTGACTTCACCTGTACGTTCGATACCAAATATCATAAAGACGGCGGCGAAGCACGCCAAAAAAGGCGCCATCATTACCGATGCCGGCAGCACAAAAGCCTGGATAGTAAGTTCGGTAGAGAAGAGCCTGGCGAAATCCCGAAAAATTCATTTTGTGGGTTCGCATCCTATGGCCGGCTCGGAACATGCCGGTGTTGAATTTGCCAGGGCGGACCTGTTTGAGAAGGCGCCCTGCATTGTAACAAGCACTACAGCGACCGATAAAGCCAGTTTAAAGAGAGTGATAAAATTCTGGGGCTCTCTCGGAGGAAAAGTTAAAGTCATGAGCCCAGCCTCGCATGATAAGTCCGTATCTTTGATAAGCCATCTGCCTCATATAGTTGCGTTCGGACTTGCCGGCTCAGTTCCGTTACGGGAGCTTCAATATGCGGCCGAAGGGTTTAAGGATACCACGCGTGTTGCTTCAAGCGATCCGGAGCTCTGGGCAGATATATTTTTAACGAACAAAAGAGAGATCTTAAAAGCCGGACGCCTCTTTGAGAACTATTATAAAGATATGCTTAAAGCGATATCAAAAGGCGATCGCAAAAAAACGGTTAACTTTTTGAAGAAAGCCAAGTCAAAGAGAGACGCGCTTGTTTATGGGAAAGAGAGCCGCTAAACCTTTGATCATAGCCATAGACGGCCCGGCCGGGAGCGGTAAGAGCACCGTCTCAAAAATAGTAGCGAAGAGGCTCGCTCTTTTATATATAGATACGGGCGCGATGTACAGGGCTCTTACCCTCAAGGCCATGAGGCAGGGCCTTAATTTAGAGGATGAGGATGCTCTCGTATCTTTGGCGGGATCCACTAAGATAGGTTTGGAAGAGAAGGATAAACTCCACGTATTCTTAGACGGCGAAGACGTAAGCTTAGCCATCAGGACGCCTGGTGTTACGGCGAACGTTAAGTATATAGCGCGCGTTCCGGGCGTGCGGCATGAGATGGTGGCGCTCCAGCGCTTGATAGGTCAAAAACACTGCGGCGCCGTTCTCGAGGGCAGGGATATCGGCACGGTAGTATTTCCCAATGCTGACTATAAGTTCTATCTCGATGCCAGCCCGGAGGTGAGGGCAAAGAGACGCTGTAAGGAATTGATCGAGTCGGGGCAGAAGGTAAGCGAGATCAGCGTAAAAGAGGATATTTTGACGAGAGACGACTCTGACATGAAGCGAAATGTAGGAGCGCTGAAAAAGTGCGATGACGCGATCTTTATCGATACCACCGGCCTGTCGATAGACGGAGTTACTGAGAAGATATTGAGCTATATATGCGCCTAAAGTTAGCTAAGAAAGTGGGTTTCTGTTTCGGGGTCAGGCGCGCCGTGGAGATGGCCGAAGAAGTACTGAAGAAGGAAGGCAAGGCGTATTCTCTCGGATCCATAATTCATAATAAGCAGGTCGTTGAAGGCCTCTCTGAAAGAGGTCTCGAGGTTATAAAGAGCATAGATGAGGCGGATAGCGGCGTATTGGTGATATCGTCTCACGGAATAAGTCCGGACGTGGCCGGTGAAATCTCGAAGCGTTCTTTGAAGTTAGTGGATACCACATGCCCTTTTGTGAGAAACGCTCAAAGCTCAGCTCGCTCTCTGGGCGAAGAGGGATATATGGTCATAATAGTCGGAGACGTTAATCATCCCGAAGTTAAGGCGCTCTACGATTTCGCCGGTAAAAAGGCTCATGTGGTAAAGGATGCTAAAGGATTGAAGGCTTTAAAATTGAAGCCCGGCGAAAGAATAGGCATCCTGTCACAGACGACGCAATCGATGGATAATTTCTTGGGCGTCGTGAGGGCGATAATAGACGCCAAGCCGGAGGACCTGAGAGTATTCAATACCATATGCAAGGACGCCCAGGTGAGGCAAGCCGCCGCGCGCGACATATCCCGCGAGGTTGATCTCATGCTCGTAGTGGGCGGGAAGAACAGTGCCAACACTAAAAGATTGTTTGAGGTATGTAAAAAGATCCTCCGAAGATCGTATCTTGTAGAGACGGAACTCGATCTAAGAAGTCAGTGGTTCAAGGATGTTTCTGTAGTAGGCATCACAAGCGGTGCATCGACGCCCGAAACAATAGTCAGGCGCGTTGCCAGAGTTATAAAAAATGAATTAAAAACCAAATCAATCCGCCTTCGCCGGTGAATGTGTATGGTCTGGATTGGCTTCGGCGGACTTGTCCGCCGAAGCGTAAAGACCTGCTAACACTGAGTATGAAAGCGGACAAGGAAAGGAAGGTTGCGAATAGTACATGACAAAAGAGAAGAACAGCATCGAATTAGAAAATATTGATAAAGAGGAGGTATGCGTAAGCGAATTCGAAAAACTCTATAAAGAATCCATAAAAAGTTTCAACAACGGAGAGATAGTCACCGGCAAGATCGTCGCGATCACTTCCAAGGAAGTCGTCGTGGATATCGGCTATAAATCAGAAGGCGCCATATCTATTTCGGAGTTCTCGGATCCTGATGCGCTGAAGATAGGCGACGATGTGGAGATTTACTTAGAGTGCAAGGAAGACGAGAACGGCATGGTAGTGCTGTCGAAGCAGAAGGCCGAGCGCGCCGTTGGTTGGGATATGGTCATATCGAGATATGGCGAAGGCGATGTGGTCGATGGCAAGGTTACCAAGAAGGTGAAGGGCGGATTTATGGTCGATATAGGCGTGGAGGCATTCCTGCCCGCAAGCCAGGCCGCTTTAAAGACGTTCGGCAACTTAAACCAGATGGTAGGCCAGGCGTTCCCGTTCAAGATCATCAAAATAAATAAGCCGCGCAAAAATATCGTCGTCTCAAGAAAAGACGCTATGCAGCAGCAGAAAGATGAAGATAAGAAGAAGGTCTTCGAGACCCTGCAGAAGAGCACCCTCATCAGCGGTATAGTAAGGAATATCACCGACTTCGGGGCCTTTGTGGAGATAAATGCCGGCATAATAGGTTTGCTGCACATAACCGATATGAGCTGGGGCAGGGTATCTCATCCGAGCGAAGTTCTCGCGATAGGCGACACTATAGACGTCATGGTATTGGACTTCGACCCCAACAGTATGAAGGTCTCTTTGGGCTTGAAGCAGAAGACACCCAATCCGTGGGAGACTGTGGATACGAAATATCCGGCCGGGACCAAAGTGAAGGGGACGGTTGTAAATCTCATGCCTTACGGTGCTTTTGTTGAGCTGGAAAAGGGTGTTGAGGGATTGCTGCATATCTCCGAGCTGTCCTGGACGAAGAAGTATAACCACCCGAACGAACTGCTCGCGATAGGCGACAGGATAGAGGCGCAGGTTTTGGATGTGGATAAAGCGAACCGCAAGATCTCTCTTGGCCTGAAGCAGCTCGAATCGAATCCATGGGTGGATGTCGACGCAAAGTATCCGATCGGCACCAAGGTTAAAGGCAAGGTCAGGAACCTGACCGACTACGGAGCTTTCGTTGAGCTCGAGGACGGCATCGACGGTCTGGTGCACGTTTCAGACATATCGTGGACCAAGAGGATCGGCCACCCTAAGGATGTCTTCAAAAAAGGCGAGAAGATTGAGGCTGTAGTATTGGCCGTGGACCCGACAAACAGAAAGATATCTCTCGGAGTAAGACAGTTAAGCGCCGATCCGTGGGACGAGATCGCGGGTAGATACGCTCCGGAGAGCCAGATGCCCGGCAAGGTCACAAAGATCGCGAACTTCGGGCTATTCGTAGAGATATCCCCGGAGCTCGAAGGCCTGGTTCATATATCCGAGATAAACTTAGCTGA
>JAPLMG010000096.1 GCA_026387165.1 Candidatus Omnitrophota bacterium | reverse complement strand
TTATCCCCGCATTGACGATAGCGGTCTATGTGGCCGTAGTTTCCGACGGGGATTTACAATGAAAGCCTACGCGCTCTTTGTGTATGTGAGAGGCCGCGCGGTGTAAGCCCGTGGGGTTCCATAAGAGGAGGAAATAAATGGGCGCCAACGTTGTCCTTCGCGAAAAGAGCGAGATCGAGGCCGCGTATAATGAGCTTAAGACGAAGGGCTTGCCGTTCCCGGACGATATAAATAAGTGCTGGGACGAATCGAAGGCGTTTGATTTTATTACCGGGCATGGCAGTAAAGATGATTCCGTGCTGGATGTCGGGACGTTCAAGTGCCGCCTGCTCGAGTTGTTGTATGAAAAAAGATATAGAAAACTCTACGGATGCGATCTCGCGCCTGTAGAGTGGCGCAGAAGGATATATCCGTATCTGTTCAATTTCTCACTCGGCGACCTCGTGATGTCTATGCTGGGGATGCCGCCTATCCGCCTCTCCAGACAAAATCTTGAGAATACCGGGTACCGTTCGGGTTCTTTCGATTTCATAACGAGCCTATCTGTAATAGAACACGGCGTCGGTTTGGAAAATTATTTTAAAGAGATGAGCCGATTATTGCGAAAAGGCGGATACCTGATAACCTCCGCCGATTACTGGCCCGATAAAGTCGATACCGGAGGGGCCGGGTTATTCGGTTTAAAATGGAACATATTCGATCGCAGCGAGATCGAAGAGATGATCCGCCTCGCGGGAAAGTCCGGCTTCACGCTCACGGAACCTATAGATTTTACATATAAGAACCCTGCCATAGAACTCAAAGGCAAAAGATACGCCTTCATATTTTTTGTTCTTCAAAAAAAGGAGATACTGTGAAACAGTGGACGGAAGAGATCCCGAGGATGAAGGAGAGGGCGAAGACGACAAGGGCTCTCCATCTATGCTGCGGCACAAATAAATACGAGGGGGCCGTGGGGATAGACAGGAATGGCGCGTCGAATGCCGATATATGCCGCGATCTCGATCACTTTCCGTATCCATTCGAAGATAATGAGTTCGGTACCGTCATCTGCATAAACGCGATCGAGCATCTTAAAGATATAGTAGGCGTTATGAAGGAGCTCTACAGGATCTGCAAGCCGGGCGCCCTGATCTTTATCTCAACCTCTCATTTCAGTGATGCCGGTTCCTATATCGATCCGACGCATCTTCATTACTTAAGCGCGCGGTCCTTCGACTATTTTATAGAAGGGACAAGCCTCTTCAAAGAATACGGTTTTTATTCCAAATGCCGTTTTAAACTGCTGGAGAGAAGGTTGAGCCTTCATAGATTGTTCGGCTTTCTGGAAGGATTTGCGAACAGGCATATAGCCTTTTACGAGGAGGTCCTCTGCTATGTCATAAGGGGCAAGGGCATATATCTCGAACTGGAGATTGTAAAATAGAGATGATAGTTTCGATGTGCGCCGGGTGGGGAATAGAGAGAGACGGGATAGCCGATTATTCCCGATATCTTGTAGACGGGATACGCTCAAGCGGCGTCGATGCCCGGATCGTGCCGCTGGGCCATTACATAGGCGGCCGCCGATATTACGCCCAGGCCGCGCTCAAGGCCGCCGGGGCGGATATCTGCCATGTACAGTTTAATTATCTATACTTCAACGGGGAGCTGCCTTATAAAAACAGATTTCTTTACTTTGCCGGGCGCGTCAGTATACCGCTCGTCATGACGGTGCATGAGGTGCGCGTAGGGTTCCGGCGGCTTTCGGCGGAGTTCAGCAGCCGTGCCAGCAAGTTGGCGTACAATGCCTTACTGCCGGCCTTGAACCCATGGTCGGTATCGCTTCATGAGAGGATCTACGCGCGCGCCGGGAGGGTCATAGTTCATACCGAAGAACACGCGAAGGCTATACGGGCATTGACGGAAAGACCGGATAAGGTAGTGCTTGTGCCTCATGGCATTCCCCAGATCAGCGACAGCGACAGAGGCGTCTCCCGGCCCGGGGCGAAGAAGAGGCTTGGCCTTGAAGGGAAAAGAGTGCTTACCATTCCCGGTTTCATCAATAAGAGAAAAGGGTATGAGAAGGTTTTGGATATACTTGCCTCGCTTCCGGAAGACGTTGTGCTTATGATCGCCGGCGGAAGGATGACGGAAAATACCGGTGAGATTGAATATTATAAAACGGTTGAGAAGATAATTTCGGCAAGGTCCCTGCGGTCCCGGGTAAGGATCACAGGATATCTTGGAGAAAGGGATATTCCCGACATTATGGCGGCGACAGATATATGTCTGGCGCCATTCTCCTCTACAGCGGCCTCGGGGGCCCTCAGCCTGTCTATCGGTTACCACAAACCGATCATCGCTTCGGATATAGCCGCGCATAATGAAATAAACGGGCGGATCCCGTGTTTAGAACTCTTCAAAGGAGGAGACGAAGCCGACCTGTTGCGAAAAATAAAGACGCTTTTAGCTGATAGCGGCCGCCTTATGATGCTTTCGGATATGGCACGCAGATACAGCGATGAGTATAGTTATTCTAAAACGGCGAAGAGGACGATTGAATTATACAAAGAGGCCGTAGAAAGGTAGGCAGATAATGGGGTTGAAACAATTTTCCTGGGAAGAGCTGTCAGCCATTTTAAAGGGCCGCATAGATTCTTGCAGGGAGGAGCCCCGCGATTATCTCCTCAATCTCAAAGAGTATTCCGAGGGTTCATTCCAAAGGTTTCTTTTTACCCTTAACCTTATCAGAAAATGGTATCGCAAAGAGAAAGGGAAGATATTGGAGATCGGGTCCCTGCCTTTCTTTATCACGGCCGCTCTTTTGGAATTGAGCGACGATGAGATCATCGGGACGGTTGCGCCGAAGACCATATGGCCGGGAGAACCTTGCGCCATCGCGAAGAAGACCGTGAAGATCGACTCGGGAGCCAGGCAATTCGATTTTAATTATTGGGAACTGAATGCCGAGAAAGACCCTCTTCCGTTTGAAGATAAGTCGTTTGATCTGGTCATATGCGCGGAAGTGCTGGAACACCTTATCCAGTTTCCCGCGTATATGGTATGCGAGATCAGCAGGGTCCTGAAGGACGACGGCCTGTTGATCCTTACGACGCCAAACGGCCTCTATTGGCACAATTTATACAAGCTTGCCGTCTTTGGCGCCTGGGAGCAGTATTCGAGGTACGGGGTCTACGGAAGGCACAACAAATTATGGACACAGAACGAGGTAGAGGGGCTTCTCGAGGGGAATAATTTCCGTGTAGTCGAATCCATATGCAATGACTCCAAGACGGAGAAGATAACATTCATGAGCAAATATAAGTTGACGCCGGTAAGTTTAATACAGGACCTTATTCTTGCCGCGTCGCTTATGCTGGTGAATATGCCGGTACCTTTTTTAAGGAAGAAGAAGGCGGACCAGATCTATGTGGTCGCGAAGAAGGCCGGAGAGCCGAAGAATTACTCTCCGGAATACCTTTATTCCAAATTCAAGCCGAGCTACAACATCGAACGATGAGAAGAACCATCATCGCCCGGCGTAAGTTTCCGTGATACGCAAAGGAATGTAGTGATGGACGAGAAGACTCGAAAAGAGATCTGGAACCCAGTAGGCGGGGATATGACGAAGGAAGGAATGGGCTTGAGAATAAAAGCCGCGGTATCGCAGCGCGGGTGGCGGGAGGTCGTGAGGATTTTTGAGAAAAGAGGCATCGCTGTGAGCGCGCTGAAGGTAGCTGAAGTCGGATCCGGGAGCGGTACGATGGCGCTTACGTTCGGCCTTATGGGCGTGTCCGTCACGTTGATAGATTTCAATGAGAAGGCCCTGGAACGCTCGCGGAATATATATGAAATGTATGGATGCGCGGCGCGTACTGTTCAATGCTTACGCTTATCGCTTTTAAATAATGGCGGATGGTGAATAATGGCCTATAAGGCAGAAGAGTATTGGGAGCGGAGATTTGGCGCGCGTTTTTCGCTTTCCGCGGCAGGACACCAGGGTTTTAGCGAGCAATACAACCGGTACCTGTATAAGCTGAAGGAACGCTCGCTCAAGGCAGCGCTCGAGCGTTATGGGATAAACGCCGAGGGGCGAAGCGTTCTGGATGTCGGCTGCGGGACAGGCTTTTTCGTTGGTTATTACACGCGGAGAAGAGCTATTGTTACCGGCATCGACATTACCGATATAAGCGTGAGGGCATTAAGCGCAAAGTTTCCGTCATGCGCATTCGTAAGGGCCGATATCAGCTCTCCGGATATCGACTTGAAAGAGGCCTTTGATATCGTCAATGCCTTTGACGTCCTTTATCATATCGTCGATGACAATGCGTTTGAGAGGGCGATTGGAAATATCGGCAAGCGGTGCAAGCAGGGAGGATGGATACTGCTGACCGACGCGCTCGACCCCCGGAAGAGTATCAGCGAACACGTGCGGTACCGTGATCTCGAGACATACACCGCGGCGCTGGGCAGGGCAGGCATAGATATCGTCGGCCTCATTCCCGCATTCCGTCTGATGGGCAGGGGAGTCAGCCCGGCCGTTAAAAACGAATTGGTCAGAAAGGCGCTTGGAAGGGCGATAGAATCGTTTGCGTGGTTTAGTTATATTTTTGATCTTGCCTATTGTCCGATCGGGAGTTCCCTGATGAAGATATTAGTCTGCAGAAAGAGATGAAGAAGATTCTGTTCCTCACGATAGATTTTCCGCCGATGGGCGGCGGGATGGCCAGGCACAGCCATGATATCGGCATCGCCCTTCGCAGGATGGGAGCGGACTATACCGTGATAGCGCCCGGAAGCGCGGGGGTGAGTGAGCGTGATGATGGTGAAGGCATCACCGTCTACAGGCTGAAGGGCGTTGCTGACACGCGCATCTTTGATAATTATCTCAAGAGCGTCTTCGCTTTCTTTTTCCGCGGACTGCGCCATTGCCTCTCAGGCGGGGTAGGGCTTATCATCGTCAATACATGGTCGATCGCGGGCGTTGCCGCTTTTCTTATAAAGAAGATCACCGGTGTGCCGTACGTAGTTTTCGCCCACGGCCTTGATGTCTACGCGCCGCGAACCAGCCCCAAAGCGCTGCGGCTCATGAAGCTTGTTTTAAAGAATGCGTCGGTCGTGGCGGCGAACAGCGGTTTTACGAAGACGCTTGTGGAAAAGATTGAGCCCCGCGCGAAAGCGCTGGTGATCCACCCCGCCGCGGATCCCGGGAGATTCGCGCCGGATATCCCCCGGAAACCGAAAGTATGCGAAGGCGTAAAAGTGATTCTCACCGTTGGACGTCTTGTCGGGTGCAAAAATCATGAAACGGTTATCAGGGCGATGCCTGAAGTGGTCAGAATCTATCCCGATACGGTTTATCTGATCATTGGCGAAGGCCCTGAAGAGAAGGCGCTCGAGGATCTGGCGCTCGCGTTGGGACTTGAAGATAAAGCGGTCTTTCTCTCCGGCGTGAAAGATAGCGAACTGGCCGCATATTATCATTCCTGCGATATATTTGTGCTGGCAAGCAAAGAGATCTCCGGCCAGGGCCTGGTTGAGGGTTTTGGCATTGTCTTCCTCGAAGCGGGCCTGTGCGCCAAGCCCGTCATAGGCGGAAGATCCGGCGGGATCCCCGACGCGGTCTTAGACGGAGTTACGGGGATACTCGTCGATCCCATGGATGAGGGGGCGATAGCCTCCGCGATAATACGGCTTTTGTCTGACAGAGAGCTTGCAAAGAAGATGGGCGAGAATGGCAAGAGAAGGGTTGAGAGCGAATTTAATCTTGACGCCTTTGGCAAGAAACTGGAAAACGTTTTCATAAGAATATTATCGGCGGGGCCTCTTTTTGATGATTGAGCGTTTATTGGATAGGCTAAAAGTCTGGCATATAATAATCTGCTCAGCTGTGGTGTATATTCTGGCAACAACGAGCACTCTTTCGATGTCAGGCGATGACGCGACCTACATATTGATCAGCCGCGCGTTCGCGGAGAAAGGATTCTTCGGCTATATATTTTCACCTGCATATACGTCAAGCACTCTCTATAATTTTCTTATGCCGCTTCTCCTGGCGCCGTTTTCAGCGATCGCGCCGGAAGGTTATCTGTGGATGAAATTTATCCCCATCTTATCGTCGGTTCTTGCGGCTATCGCGCTCAATCTATTTCTTAAGGGAAGCATCTCCGACCGGTACCGAAAAGCGATAGTCTTGTTATTCGCGCTCAATCCGTGGATCGTCGAATACTCAGGCCTTATATTGACCGAGATGCCGTTCATAGCATCCTCGCTATGTGCGGCGGCATACGCAAAAAAATATGACGAGTCCGGGAAGGGCGTATATTTAATTATTCTAGTGGTATCGACGGCGTCCGCTGTATATTTAAGGCCTTTCGGCCTCGCTTTCATACCGGCCATCGCGCTCTTTTTTGGTATGCGAAAGAAGTATGGGGAGCTTGCCGTCATGGCCGCGGCGCTTATTGTTATGCTGCTGCCGGCGCTCTATAGCGCCCATAAAATATTTACCGTTATTTTGAGAGAATCGATAATGCGGCAGGAGCTTTACTCCGCCAGTTATAAAGGGTCTTCTCCGGCAGACGCGCTATACCGCGCGGGATATAACCTGACGGTATATATAGGCAACTATCTGCCCGACATCCTGATGAGGCCTATAGTATTTGGGATATATCCGAGGCTCGCCGATGGCAGTGTCAACACCATCTTCATCCCAAAATTTATGCTCGGCTCCGCGGCATCTTTAATCATGGCGCGCGGCTTCGTAAAGACCGCATACGCCAGGATACAGCTGTACCATCTTTACGTTATCTTCTATATTGCTCTCACAATGCTCGTCAACGTTTATGTCGCGCGGTATCTTCTGCCGCTCCTGCCATTCTTATTATTCTTCTTTTTCTCGGGGATACCTGGCGAAGATCCCCCGCGGGCTAACGCGGAACCGGCACATCATAGATGGCGTGAATATGTGCCGGCCGCTTCTTTTGCGGCCCTATTTCTTATATCCGTTGTGGGCGTAACTGCCATAACGCTCGATGCCAGGATGGGAAATATCCGGCCCGAGGCAAAAAGTTTTATAGA
Organism: Candidatus Omnitrophota bacterium; assembly: GCA_026387165.1. GTDB lineage: Bacteria > Omnitrophota > Gorgyraeia > 2-01-FULL-45-10 > 2-01-FULL-45-10 > 2-01-FULL-45-10. The sequence goes on along the minus strand of JAPLMG010000096.1, from coordinate 6,167 downwards.
ATGCAATGACTGGATCAAGGCCAATACTCCCCGCGCGTCGGTCATCCTGAGCCGCAAACCGAGCTACACGAAGCTCTATACCGGCAGGACGGTTGTGGGATATTTTTGTTCTGAAGATCCCGACGCGCAGCTGGAGTTTATAAAGAAACTCAAACCCGATTATGTGATCGTCGGGGACCTTGACTTTTTTCCACACACGGCAGGGGCCCTGAAAGAGGCCGCGCGCAGGCATCCCGGCATCTTCTCGCTGGTATATGAAACGAAAGAAGAGCCCATCGATTATGTATATAAAGTTACGGTGGACCGGCAATGAAAATATTTATATTGAACCCGGCGTACGGCAAGGATTTTTGTAAATCGGCCCGATGGTTCTGCAGGTCGAGGGGCAGGGTGCAGCGCCATCCTGATTATCTTTGCGAGGCGATCGCCGTTCTGGAAAAGGAAGGCCATGAGTGCAGGTTTATAGATGGAGCGGCGAAGAACATTTCTCGGGATCAGACCGCGGGCCTTCTTAAAGGATTTCGCCCGGATATGGTCGTTATACAGGCGACTACCCCTTCGATATATTCCGACCTGGAATACGCCCGGCTGGCAAAAGAGACCCTCGGCGAAGAATGTTTGACAGTTATGGTGGGGGCTCACGTGTCGGCAGAGCCGGACGACACACTGAAAAAATGTAATGAACTGGATATTGCGGCCAGGCGTGAATATGACTATACGCTGAAAGACATTGCGTCCGGAAAAGCTTTTGCGGCTATCGAGGGAATATCGTACAGGAATTACGACAAGATAGCGCATAATCCCGACCGGGCATTCATAGACGATCTTGACGCTTTGCCGTTCCCTGCCTGGCACCATATTGACCCATACGACTATCACGACGCGGGGAAGCTCTATCCGTTCATCACCCTGATGGGCGGCAGGGGATGCTGTGGAAGGTGCAGTTTCTGCCTCTTCCCGCAGGTGATGTATGGCAATCTCTACAGGGCCAAGAGCCCGAAGAGGTTCGTTGATGAGATCGAGTACGACCTCGCCCTCTCCCCATTTCTTAAAGAGATTATGTTCGAGGATGATACCCTGATAAGCAATGCTCAGGAGCACCGGATAAGGGCTGTCTGTGAGGAGATATTGAAGAGAGGGCTTAAGATAACCTGGAGCGCTAATGGGCGCGCCGATCTCGTTGATAAAGAAGTCTTCAGGCTGATGAAGAGCTCCGGCTGCAGGATGCTCTGCGTAGGATATGAATTCGGCGACCAGTCCTTGCTCAATGCTGTCAGAAAAGGGACCACGGTTGAAAGGATGCGTCAGTTCACCGCCGGGTGCAGGGATGCCGGAATCAGTGTTAACGGATGCTTTATGTTCGGCGGACCGGGAGAGACCAGAGAGACGGCGGCCAGGACAATAGAATTCGCGAAGAGCCTGCCTATAGATACCGCGCAGTTCAGCGGTGTATGTGCCTATCCGGGTACTGACTTCTATAAATGGTGTGTCGAGAACAGGTGCCTGGTGACGAACGATTGGCCGAAATGGGTTGATAAGAATCTCGAGCAGCGCACGATAATAAGCTTGCCCGGCCTTTCCGATGACGAAATAAATAAGATGATAGATAGGGGGTTAAAGGAGTTTTATTTAAGACCCGGCCAGATGTTGAAAATCGCCCGGAAGATCCGTTCGTGGGCCGATGTCAAAACTAAATTATACGGATTAAAGAGTTTTTCCGGTTATTTTTTGAATCGCCCCGGCCATGTTAAAAAAAGCGGTGTCGGGAAATGGGATGATTTTTGGAAGCGGCATGGGCACGGCCCGTTCTCATGCGCCAGCTGGTCGAAACTGCGGTTGATAAAAGTACTGGACAGATATGTGAAAGAGGGCATCTCTGTGCTCGACGCCGGTTGCGGCTCCGGATTCTTCTCGGCATATTTTGTTTCGAAAGGATGTGAGGTATTTTCTTTGGACAATTCTCAACAGTCCCTGAAAGCAACCAGAGAGAATACCGGGCTCAAGTGCGCGGCGTATCTCGACCGGGACCTCACCGATGAAAAGCTGAGCACCGGATACCGTGGAAAGTTCAATATAATATTTACAGATGGTTTATTTGAGCATTTAAGCGCGGCCGAACAGGATAAGGTATTGCTGAATTTTATCAGGATGAAGAAGCCCGATGGGAAGATAGTGACTTTTGCGCCGAACATCTACACGTGGTGGACGCTCATCAGGCCTTTTTTCATGCTGGGCATCCGCGAGAAACCTGTTACTATGAGGGACTTGACGGCAATGCATACGAGGAACGGCTGCAGAGTTATAGAGGCAGGCGGCATTAATGTGCTGCCTTTCAGATATTCGCCGGAGTCCATTCTCGGACGATATGTTGGGATGCTGTTATTCTGCGTGGCCGTTGAGAAAGAGATAGAATGAAATTTGTGCTCGTCCAGGCGCCGTTTAAAAATTTTGCCGTTACAAGCCCGCCCTTAGGCTTGGCCTATCTGGCAGCTGTTCTGAAGAACAAGCCTGCGGGAGCCGAAGTAAGTGTCATCGACGCAAACGTCGCAAGGCTTTCGGTGGAGAGAACGGCACAGAGAATACTGGATATGAAGCCGGACGTCCTGGGAATGACGATGACATCGCCCCTTGCCGCGGGCTCGTTCGACATAATAGAGCGCGTTAAGTCTAAAGTTGACATCCCTGTTTTAGCGGGAGGGCCGCATCCCACCATCATGCCCGAAGACGTATTAAAACAGAGTAAGGTAGATATCGTTGTCAGAGGAGAAGGGGAGGAGACGATTGCCGAGCTATGCGATTATTTCAGGACAGCTAAGGACATTGCTTCTATAAAAGGCATATCATTCAAGGATGGAGATAAAGTGCTCCATAATGCGGATAGGCCGCTTATACAGGACATGGATCGCCTGCCCTTCCCGGCGTGGGAGCTCTTTCCGTTGGAGCAGTATAGCAGCATAGCCGGTCGGGGCAGGCTGAGCGTGCCGGTCATGACTTCGAGAGGATGCCCGTTCCGGTGCATATTTTGCTATAAAGGCATCTTTGGCCAAACGTACCGTTCCAGGAGCCCTCAAAGCGTCATGCGCGAACTGCGCTATCTTGCTGATACGTTAAAGATAAGAGAGTTCTCTTTCGTGGACGATAGCTTCGCCGTAGATGAAGCGAGAGCGATAGGTATATGCGACGAAATGATCAAGAGTGGCTTGCGTTTGCCATGGCGGCTTGCCAACGGCATAGCGGTGAGGTCGTCTTCCAGCAGACTTTTTATGAAAGCGAAAGAAGCGGGTTGCTATCAGGTTTCCATCGGCGTGGAATCCGGTAACCAGGGCGTATTGAACCATATAGAGAAAGGGGTCACTCTGGATGAAATACGACAGACATTTATCCTGGCTAAGGAAGCGGGTTTGGAGACGATTGCATTTTTTATGATCGGTAACCTCGGCGAGACGGAAGAGACGATGGAGCAGACTGTTGATTTTGCAATTCGGCTGGACCCTGATTTTGCGCAGTTTACGATCGCGACACCATATCCGGGAACGAAGATGCGGGAGATTATACGTAAGGAAGGGGAGCTCTTGTCCGATAACTGGGAAAAGTACGTTTCATGCTCGGGAAATGCAGTCTTCCGGCATAAGGAGCTCGAGCCGGGACTTATGAAAAAAAAGTATAGAGAGGCATACAGGCGCTTCTATCTGCGTCCGGGCTATATTATAAAAAGACTGAAAAAGATCGCGACGATGCGCGGGCTGAAGAGTGGTTTGGAAGGCATATCTCTCCTTTTTAAGATGGCACTCGGTAGACGATGACTATACGAGGCGTGAATGCGCGACAAAGTATCCATAATCATACCAGCATATAACGCTGAAAATACAGTATCCAAAACGATCGAGGCATGCCTCAATCAGGAGTTGGCTGGAGAGGTTGAGGTGATCGTCATCGATGACGGTTCTACCGATTCCACTGCCGATATCATCCGGCGATACAGAGTCCGTTATTTACGGCAGGAGAATAGCGGCCCGGCCAGGGCAAGGAACGCAGGCTGGAGAGCAGCCGATGGCCGGATCATTTGTTTTACCGACGCCGATTGTATCCCTGCAAAAGATTGGGTCGCGAAGCTAACCGCGCATTACAGCGGTGATGATGTCGGGGCGGTCGGAGGCTCGTATTCAATAGCGAACCGGCAAAGCATCTTTGCCGACTGTATCCACAAAGAAATCATCTATCGCCATGCAAGGATGCCGCGATATGTAAAAGCGCTGGGTTCCTATAATCTTTCGGTCAGGAAAGACGTTCTGGAAGAAGCCGGGGGTTTCGATGAAACGTACACAATGGCAAGCGGCGAAGATAACGACCTGTGTTATAAGATCACGAAAAAAGGATATTCGCTCGTCTTTGATAAAGAGGCCAAAGTATCCCACTATCATCCGGAAAAACTTTTGAAGTATCTGAAGTCACAGTTCTGGCACGGTTTTTGGAGGGTAAGGCTTTACGTCAGGCATAGAGACATGGCAAAAGGAGACGATTATAGCGGTTTATGGGATTACGCTCAGCCTGCCGTCGCCCTCGCCATCATCTTTCTGGCGCCCTTTGTTTTTAGCGCCGCCGCAAGAGCACTCATCTGCGCGTTTCTGGCAATAGAAGCTCTTATGCAATTACCCGTGCCGCTATCAATATGCATGAAGACAAAGTCGGCGCGGTATATTCTTTTGGCCCCGGTGACATTCCTGAGGGCGTTTAGCCGGGGGTCGGGTATGTTTTTTGGCGTAATTAAGTTCATGGCTATGCGAGGATAGATATGGAAAGGAGAGCGAAAGTTTTGGCGGCCATACCGGCTCATAATGAAGAGAGGAATATAGGGGTGATTATCGATGAGACGCGAAAAGCTCTTCCAGAGCTCGACATCCTTGTGATCGACGACGCTTCGACAGACGCAACGCGCCGGATCGCCGAAGAGCATGCGGCGTTCGTCATCGGCCTGCCGTTCAATCTTGGTATCGCGGGCGCGCGTCAGGCGGGGCACAGGTTCGCTTATGAGATGGGCTACGATTTTCTCCTTCAGTTAGACGCGGATGGCCAGCATGATCCGGCGTATGCTTTTGATGTTCTCGGGCCGGTTATGGCCGGAAACGCTGACCTCGTTATCGGCTCGCGGTTTATAAAAGAGGGCGGATATAAGGTGCCATTCTTAAGGCATCTGGGTATCGCTCTCCTTGCAGGGCTTATATCCTCACTTATAAAAATAAAGATCACCGACCCGACGTCAGGGTTTCACGCGATCAATAGAAAGGTGATCAGCCTGTACAGGGAACATTATCCGTATGAATATCCGGAGCCGGAGGAAATTATTCTTTTGCACCGCCTGGGATATAATATCGCGGAGGTTCCGGTTTCGATGCGCGAGCGCGAGCGCGGAAAGTCATTTGTTACGCCGATTATCTCGGTCTATTATATGTTCGAGGCGGTCCTCGCGATCATAATGGCGTTTATCAGAAAATATCCTTCCGTGGCGGAAGACAAATAATGAGAGGGGATCATGTATAGGATACAGATCGTTTCGATAATCGGTACGCTGGTCTTGCTTTTCAATATCCTTAACGCGGTCAGGACGGAAAAACTTAAGATACGGTATGCGGTGCTGTGGATATTCACCTGTGTGCTGATGCTTATATTTTCGTTCTGGAAACAATTAATAGATGTGATAGCCGCGGCAATCGGCATCTATTATCCGCCGTCTGTGCTCTTCCTGGTGATATTCGTATTTCTGCTCATAATAGTCTTCCATTTTTCCGTGGCCATATCGCAGTTATCCGAACGCGCGCGCAAACTGGCGCAGCAGATCGCGATCCTCGAGGAGCGTGTCAAAGAAGCCGGGGAGAGAAGGGATAAGGGATCTTCATGAAGAAGATCCTGTACGTCTCTCCCTTTTCGCATATCGGCGGCGGGGAGATAAGCATCCTGACGGTCATCGCTAATCTCAACAAGCGCGAGCTTCGCCCCATTCTGGTCTGTTACGAAGATGGGCCGTTCGTCGAGAAGGCAAGGAGATCCGGCGTTGAAACTATCGTCTTCACGCGCGCCGGGCTTATGTCGGAATTCTCCATTATATGGAAACTGGTCCGTTATATCAAAGAGAAGAAGATCTGCCTTGTCCATGTTAACTCTCTTGACAT